>JAAWOG010000106.1 GCA_022799355.1 Lachnospiraceae bacterium
GAAGGAGGCGATGCGGTGGCATCGTTGACTGATGACAACGCGGCAATGACGCAAAGAGCGGGTGCTGAGTTCACCGAAATTTCTGCAAGGTAGTACTAGTATCAGAATACGCCGATGGTATAAAAGGCATCAAATTCCTCAGAGGGTTCTAACGAATTGCCCCATTTTCTCTCCGCCAGTTCTCCCTCAAAATCCGCGTCGTCACATCTGCCGCACCAGGGTTCAATACAGATAAAAGGCGCATTCTTTAAAACAGGCGTCCAGATCCCGACGATCGGCATCGGAAAGCTCACCCGCAGATACTCTCTTCCCTCCGGATCGATAAGGGATACCGCATCACACTGGCCATCCTCAAGAACGATCGTATCCGTGTCAAACAGTTCCTTTGTTATGGGAAGATATCCGTCGTCTAAGCCAAATTCCACTGTTCCTTCCCCTACAAGTCCGCCCTCGGCGATAATTGCCGAGACGATTTCCTGTACGGGCTTTTTATCCTTCATAAAGCGGAGCATATAATCGCTCTGGCTTCCTTTGCCCTCTATCGGACAAAGAAACGCCGGATGACCGCCTATGGAAAAATAAAGCGTTTTGTCATCCGTATTTTTCACGTGCCACCCCACAAGCAGCTCTTCTCCCCTCAATTCATAGGAGAGTTCCAGCAAAAACCGGAACGGAAACTTTTCCATGGTCCATTCCGTTTCAACAAGCTGCATCACCACTTTGGTCCCGGTCTGTGAAACCACTTCAAACTCCATATCCCGCGCAAAACCATGCTGTCCCATCTCATAGCTTTTCCCCTGATAGCGATATGCTTTTCCTTTAAGACTCCCCACAAAAGGAAACAATATCGGCGCCGTTCTCCCCCAATATGCCGGATCTGCTCCCCACATATACTCCCTGCCGTCCTTTTTCAGGGAAACCAGTTCTGCCCCTGCGGAACAGACTGTCGCTTCCAGCTTTTCATTTTTTAAACGGATATTCATGTAGCCCCTCCTTTTTGGTATACAACAGTAATGAATATATAGAGTATAACACAAAATATTTGTATATACTATTGCAATCAGGAGTTTCTTATGATATTATCATGTAGTAATCAAAACCAGATGATAAAGTTATTATAAAAAAGTGAAATGGAGAAAAATAATGCGTTATAAAATCGTGGTAGACAGTTGTTGTGAGCTTCCTGATCCATATAAAAATGATCCTCGTTTCGAGCGCATTCCGCTGACACTTGAAGTAGGAGACTACCGTATTCCGGATGATGAGAACTTTAACCAGCAGGAGTTCCTCCAAAAAGTGGCTGCTTATCCGAAGTGCCCGAAATCTGCCTGCCCTTCTCCGGAACGCTATAAAAACGCTTATGAAACGGATGCGGAACATGTTTACTGTGTCACCCTCTCCTCCCATTTAAGCGGCAGCTACGGCAGCGCGGTCCTTGGAAAAAATCTCTATGAGGAAGAATTCGGTGCAAAGGATATCTATGTCTGCGATTCGGAATCCGCCAGCATCGGGGAAACCCAGCTTGCCATGAAAATCATGGAATGGGAGGAAGAAGGTACCATGACCTTCGCCCAGATTGTCAAAAAACTGGAAGATTTCCGCAACGCCATGGAGACCTATTTTGTGCTGGATAATCTGGATACCCTGCGCAAAAACGGCAGGCTTTCCAGCGTCAAGGCGATCATCGCCTCCACCCTCAGCATAAAACCCGTGATGGGCGCCATCAAGGGCGTTATCGTCCAGAAGGGACAGACCGTGGGCATCAAAAAAGCCCTCGCTAAAATGGCGGATATCATTGTCAGCGAAGGAAAAAACCTGGAATCAAAGGTCCTTTATATATCACACTGTAACTGCCCCTCCCGCGCAGCGCTGGTAAAGGAACTTCTCCTTGCAAGGGCAAAATTCAAAGATGTGAAAATACTGGATACCGCCGGCGTCAGCACCATGTACGCCAATGACGGCGGCGTCATTGTTGCCATCTGATAAAAGACCGCCAAATTGCAGGAAGGCGTCAGATACCCCTGCTGATCCGGCTTTATGTATCTGTCCGAAAACCATTCACAGAAGTATAAACTGCACCGGTCCCTTCCAGATAAGAAGGGCGATCAGGATATGTACCGCCAGCATGGCAGGAATGCCATACAGAAAATACCAGTGTCTTGTCTTATGGCGAAACAGGTGCATTCCGATCAGAGCCCCCGCCGCACCGCCAAGAGCGGCGATCAGAAGAAGCGTAGCCTCAGGAATCCTCCAGGCGCGCTTTTTTGCTTTCCATTTATCCGCTCCCATAAACAGAAAGCCCATCAGGTTCATTGTCATCAAATAGTATAATATGATTTCTAATACCGTCATTTGTCCTCTTTCTCCTTCGTATCACATGCGCATCTTACCGCAAATGTCCCTATTCCCCATCTCCGTATTCTTTAAAACAGATATTGATATCCACCTGCCCCGGGATGCCTGCCACTTTTCCTTTTTCGGAATACTGCAGCATCTTGTACTCGTAAGGGTAATAGATCGGCAGCGTATAGCCCGCAAACCACTTGTCATACTGTTCTAATGAAGCGAGGTCCAGCATCAGCAAAAAGGACTTCATATTGCCATACAGCGCCGGCTGATAGCCCGCCTCTCTGACCGCTTCCAGAAATACTTTTGCATTGTTTGTCCTCTCTTCCACCGTCAGGTTATTGGTCCTGCAGTTCTCTTTCTTGACATCCTCGATATCCAGATAGACCGGATAAGTCAACTGGTAACCCTGCAGCATCCCGATCACAAAATTCGCTTCCTCAAGGGCTTCCTCCTCATTCAGCGCCTGGGTAAAGAAATAGACACCCACAGGAATCTCATTGGCGATGGCCCCCTCTATATTCTGCCGGAAAAACTCATCCTCCAAAATGCCGCCTTCGCTGTAGCCGCGGATGCCCACACGGATGATGGCATAGTCTATTCCATCGTTTTTTACCGCTTCCCAGTCAATTTCTCCCTGGTATTTCGATACGTCAATCCCTTTTTTCGTCAGCACCTCCCCGTCTTTCTGATAAGATACAAACCCGTTCTCCGCCGGCACAAAATTCTCGTCAATATATGTATTCATCGCCAGATCTTCCTGCAGCGGCAGAAAATAATACTGGCCGGAATCCAGCATCACTACATGGTCAGGATACAGATCCCTGAGGATCGTCATGGTCCCCTCCCCATTCTCAAGTCTTCCGCGCAGAATCTGCAAAAGTTCGGAATCCGCACTGTCGATGGCATTTGTGACCGCTGTGGTCAACATGGAATCCACTTCTTCCTGGGTGTATACCACCTCATCCGAAAAGGCTTCCACCACCTGTTCTTCCTCAGGCTCCTCCCTCTGATCCGTCTCCTCGGCAAATACTTCCCTCTCGCCGTATTGTTTTTTAAAGGAAAAGCATACACAGATGCTTGCAACAATTGTCGTAAATGTTATGATAACGGAAAGGCTGGTTATGACAGCCAGTATGCGCATGCGCTTTTGCAGCCTGCTCCTGCTGCTTTTTTTTCTCATTTTTTCTTTGTTTTCCATAGGTATCCTTACTGAGTTTTCTCTATAAATATACGTCTGTTTTTACGATACCATTCCTTTTCTTTTCCCGCAATAGATTTCACAAAATCTTAACTTTTGTATCACAGGGAATGTTTCCCACCATATCAAAATCAGCCATGGAAAAATCCCGGATTATCCCCATGGCTGACATCACTTTTACTTCTTCATCTTCGGCTGGAAAATAAGGCTTGCCAGATAGCCGAAAATAAGCGCCGCGCCGGTTCCCACCGCTGCCGCCTTGAAGCCGCCCATAAACAGTCCGATAAACCCGTTTTCATCCACAGCCTCACGGACACCCTTCATCAGATTATGCCCAAAGCCCATCAAAGGCACGGTAACGCCGGCGCCGGCAAACTCCGCCATCGGCTCATAGAGTCCGATAAAGCTCAGTACCGCTCCCAGACATACCAGCAGTACCATGATCCTCCCCGGCAGCATCTTTGTCCTTTCCAATAAAATCTGCGCCAGCGCACAGATCAGTCCTCCTACCCAAAATGCATGAACATACTCCATAAAAAAACCTCCACATACCTTTGGATTTTAGTATGCGGAAGTTTTTCTTTTTTATGCGCGGCAAATCTCAGCCACGATATCCCTGATTGTTTTATTTTCACAATCCAGTACCACATCGGCATATTTTTCATAAAGAGGCACCCGCTCCTCATACAGATCCGAAAGCGTCTGCCCTTCCCGCAGGACCACGCCCCGCTCGTTCAGGTCTCCCAGCCGATCCCGTATGGTATCACAGGAAAGTTTCAGATAAACAATCCTGCCTGTCTTTTTAAAATGCGCCATCGCCGCAGGTCCGTAGACCACGCTGCCTCCGGTTGCTATGACGGTTCGCTTTGCACAAATAGAGGCATTGACTTCCTCCTCAATCTTCCCAAAGCCCTCGGTGCCGTACTTCGTAATCAGCTCATGCAGCAGCGCGTTATATTTTTCCTGTATCAGAAGGTCGCTGTCCAAAAAACGACAGCCCATCTTTTTGGCAAGCACAACGCCCACCGTGCTCTTTCCCGCACCGGGCATTCCGATCAGGATGATATTGCTTTTCTCACTCATTTTTTACCGTTTCTCTTATTCTATGTATATTTTCGTTACAATCCGTCTTTCGTGCACTCTCAGATTACACTTATCACTTCCACCTCGCAGAGCACATTCTTCGGAAGCTGTTTTACCGCCACACAGCTTCTCGCGGGTTTTCCGGTAAAATATTTTTCATAAACCGCATTAAAAGCGCCAAAGTCCGCCATATCTGCCAGAAAACAGGTTGTCTTTACCACATTTTCATATGTTGTACCCGCCTCTTTTAAAATCTCGCCGATATTCTTCATCACAAGCTCCGCCTGCTCCGTAATATCCACACCTCTGATTTCTCCTGTGGCGGGATCGATGGGAATCTGCCCGGAAGCAAATAAAAATCCGTTTGCCATGATCCCCTGTGAATACGGGCCGATCGCCGCCGGCGCTTTGTTTGTTGCTACTTTCTTTAACATATTTGTCCTCCATTCCAGTACCGAATGATCATTGAGATTGTTTATATATCTTCAAATTCCGCCGTAACATAAAATCCCGCCGAACGTTCCTCCACACTCACTACGACGCCTTCACGGGCCGTCATCCGCTGTGAAAACGGATAGTTGCCGGACATTGCCAGGGACGGATCTATCGTGTAATAATAGTTGCTTGGAAGCACCCCTTCCGTCACGGTGATCTTATCGCCTTCCTTTAAGAGGCCGGAGCGCTCCATTTTAAATTCCATCTTTCTCACGCCGTTACCCTCAAAAAATCCCCACAGCACCGGCTGCGGGGATACACTTTCTTCCTGTGAGACCGCTCACTTACTGGACAGGTACCGTCGGCACCGTCGGAACTACCTGAAATCCCAGCATAGCCAACGTTGCGGGATCTGTCGGGATACCCATGGATGCCCATACCGCCAACGTTGCCTGGTCTACCGGTACGAGTGCGGGAAGCGGCTTATAGGCGTCAAAACATCCATGCCCGCCGTAAGCCAGCGCATACAGGCTGTAGGTTCCGAAATAGTTGGTTCTGAATGTAACTGTCTTCGGATCATTATCAAGATCCGTCAGATAAGATACCGTCCCATCCGCATTTAATCTCAGTACTGCGTAATCTCTGCCGCTGTTTCTGAGGGACTTGGGAATTTCCATCACAAATTCCATCTCCTGCACGGTACTTTCCTGAGGCTTATAGACACCGCCCTCATACAGGAAAAGATTCATTGTGAACGTAGGTCCGAACTGTGTACCCGTATTCCGGCAGGCAGTATCCAACGCCCCTTTTGCAATCTGGCCGTACTCCCTGTTATTGCCGATATATACATGGGTTGTGGCGTCCTCATAATAGCTGACATCCGCCTTAGTCTCCACATCAAACACATTCATCGGTGTGACAGGAACCAGCGCAACAAGATCCGATGCGTGAAAATCCGTCACAACGGACGGTGCAATAATGCTTCCTCCCGTAGTCGTTACTCTGTTTGTATATTCTTCCGGTGTATTTCCGTCAATCCAGGCATTCGGTTCCGCGCAGGCAACTAAAGGTGTTCCCACCGTTACAGCCGCAGCCAAAACCATCGCCGTCATTTTTTTCCATACTTTCATGGTTGTCCTCCTGTTCCATTTTTTTCTTCACAGACATCATAACACAGATATATGTACTTTTGTGCTGTTACTTTTATCATACGCACGGCTATAAACCATGTCAACTCTTTTTTGCCGGAAAACCATGGAAATGCATAAATTTAAGGAAATTTTAATCTTGCATTTATACATTTTCCCAATATTTTGTCATTCAGACAAAAAGCAATCGTACGTTGTTCGCGGGAATTTATCAAAGCGTATTTTTACTCTTGTGCGTTCTCGGAAACAGGTCAAAAACCTTGCTCCTACCTATAAATATACAAACCCACGGATTTGCCGACCGCTTCAAGACCTCGCTCTGAGGGAACACGTCCGAAATCCCACCGTCTCAACTCTCCTGATGACGGAATCGATACTTACCTTTCCCGTGTCCGGACACCGACTCAATGATTCTATGCTCTGCCATTTCCTTTAACAGGTCAGAGGCTCTGGATGATTTAATATCAATCACCTTCATCACATCAGACCGTCCAAAGACCATCTGATCCGGAAATGCTTCACGAAGTTTCAAAATGTGACTTGCTGTTTTCGGCTGAAACGATTTTTCAATGTCCGGTTTTAACGCTTCAATGTCCGGTTTTCCTGTTTCTTTGAATGTTCCACTGATATGCAAAGACCGGTTATGAAGAGGATTGCTCTCATTCAAGAGGAGATTGCGGAGGAACAGTTCAAGGAACTCTGTCGTTTCATGAACGTCATTTTTCAGATCGTTATAGTTTGCCCTGACGAGTGAATTCCGAAAATACCATGCGTTCTCAGCGAAAATATCATTTGTCACGTCAAAGCCCAGTGTGCGCAAATGTTTGATGAAGAACACCGCTATTGTTCTTGTGTTACCCTCACCAAACACATGGATCTGCCATAGTCCGGATACGAATACGGCTAGATGGTGGATGATTTCATCCATTGTAAGATTCTTGTAGGAAAACTTCTTCTCCTCCGAGAAATCATAGTCAAGCGTCGCACGCAGCTCCGTGGCGCTGCCGTAAAGCACGTTCGCTCCGTCGAGCACCCATTCCTTCTTCGTAATATTGTAATCCCGGATGCGTCCGGCATGGGAAAAGATGCCAGTGAACAACTTCCTATGGATGGAGATATATTCGTTTGGCGTGAAGCTAAACGCTTTCTCTGAAAGAAGCGCAGCAATTCTGGCCGATACCTTATCTGCCTCCTCGGTACGATCATCTGAGTCACGGGCAGGATTCTCCTCATAGTAGCTTTGCAGGAGCGCATTGGCCTCCTCAAAGGAAATCTCTCCTTCGATATTGCGAACCGCCGTCTGCACTAGATATTCTGATGTCTTCAGTCCGTCCACAGCCTGCAGGCCAATGGCCGTATGCCACGCATAACCTTTGTCCCGCTTGTCCGGCTCAGACTCTTTGATGTATTCCTTAAATGGATCGTTATTCACTCCATATCACCTCGCTGCTTTTTTCTTAATAAGAAACCCACCACTTCCACAGGTATCGTCGGTTGCTGTCCAATAAATGATACAACATAACGAAACTGAATTTCTCCCCCTTAACGATGCACCCGCACAGGTGCATTTTTGCACACCCCTCATAACGATGCCGTATGCACCGTTACGGTGTAGGATATTTGATTTTACCGATACCTGTGCGTATATTTTATCCATCTCTATTTCTAATGACCGATTCATGCAGTTACTGTTTTTTTGGCAATTTAAGATTAAAATCTCCACCCAAGGCAGTTACCGCTACCCCAAGTCCAACAATCAAGACTGCACTCGCAGTTTTAATAATTCCCCAATTAAACTGTCGTTTTTCTGAGTCTTTTTTGTCAGCCAGTTTAACATTTTCTGTTTCATGGTTACGAATTTCTGTGTCTTTATCGCTGGCAATTTTAAGAATATCCTTTTCCCGTTCCAGAATTTTCATTGTTTCTTTATAGGACAGATTTGGATTATCAAGACATTTACTATAGTCAGCACGAACTTTTTCAGCGAAATCATAAAACTGTTTCCGGCTATCAGCGGAGGTGTCCATGTCCTTTTCTATAACAGCATATACTTGCTTTATGCTCTCATCATCGCTGTCGATAATGTTTCCAAGGATATCCTTGTATTCTTCCATTGATGACCGAATCAATTTAGCAAATTCCGGGAATTGTGCTATCACCTCTTTTGCCACATCCGGCCGCAATTCGCTA
>JAAWOG010000022.1 GCA_022799355.1 Lachnospiraceae bacterium
TTCCTCCTTCCGTTATATCTATATTGATTTATTAGATTGGACTTTGTAACTATTAACCAGTAGTCATTCTTGACTACACCATTATTATACTAGGAGAATTATCATTATGAAATGTTTTAATCACACCGAGAGAGAAGCTGTCGCAACCTGCCAGAAATGCGGAAAAGGATTGTGCAGAGAGTGCGCTGAAAAGTATACGCCCTGTATGTGTGATGCCTGTGCCGCCAGGACTCGGCAGGAGAAGCAGCAGCAAGCCCGGAATAAGGAGGATCAGCGAAGGCAGAAATATAAGGACGCTCTGATTGACACCCGCAGCGAGTTTATAAAAACCGCTGTTATCGGCGTTCTGGTCGGCATCTTTTTTGTATGGTGGGAGGCTACACATCCGGATGCGTACGACAATCTTCTCGATTATGTGGGATTGTTCTTTGTTGCGTTCTGCATTCCGTTTGGTTGGAAATTTTTTACATATCTGCAGTCATTCTTTCCTGTTTCATTATTTGGAACGTTTTGGTTCTGGATTTTTTACATAGCAATTAAGGCGGTATTATCTGCAATCATCGGAGTCCCTGCCTTTTTTTATCAGCTCGTGAAAACGATCCTGACTCAAAACAAAATAAACAGGCTGACATAACAATATGAAAATTTTTTTGAAAACCTGCAACCGATCGGTTTCCTCAGTCGTTTTATGTGTGTAAGCAATAAAAACTACTTTTGAAATGGAGAAAAACTTATGAAAGCAATGATGAAAAAGATCGCAGTAAAAATCTTAGCCGGAGTAACCACAACCACTCTTGCGGTTGGAGTACCGATAGCAGTCGGCTCCGGTCGGAATGCGGCGGACGCTTCTGTAATCGCTGATAAAGATACAGAGACATTCGCTGACGCAGAGGACATCGGTGATGAAAGCGTCAGCGCGGAAGAAGCCGATGCGGCAGAAGAGGCCGCGGCAAAGTCTGAATATATTGCCGGCGACGGAGAGAAGTCTGATAACAAACAAAAGCCCGATGATATGCCAGGCGATGTAAAAGTTGTAAGCACGGACAAAACCGATAACGCGGCAGGCGCCGGCAATGCGGCATCCACAGGCAGCAAGACGGGCAAGGGTACGGCAGCGGCGTTCCAAAAAATGGAAACTGCTGTAAACGCTAATGCGGCTCCCGCTGATTCCGGAAAGTCCGGCAATGCGGCAGAGAAAGCGGCGGCGGAACAGGCAACGGCGGAGAAAGCGGCGGCGGAGAAGGCAGCGGCGGAACAGGCAACGGCGGAGAAGGCGGCGGAACAGGCAACGGCGGAGAAGGCAGCGGCGGAACAGGCAACGGCAGAGAAAGCGGCGGCGGAGAAGGCAGCAGCGGAGAAAGCAGCAGCAGAACAGGCGGCAGCGGAGAAAAAAGCAGCGGAGAAAGCAGCAGCAGAACAGGCGGCAGCGGAGAAAAAAGCGGCAGAGAAGGCAGCAGCGGAGAAAAAAGCGGCAGAACAGGCGGCGGCAGAGAAGGCAGCAGCAGAGAAAGCGGAGGCCGAAAGACTTGCGGCAGAGAAGGCGGCAGCAGAACAGGCAGTAGCTGAACAGTCATGGGCTGATGGGAAATACATGGATTCATGTATCGTATATGGCAAAGAGGCTACACTTGTACTGGGTGGCGAAGAGCAGAAAGTGGCACACTACCATTGCAACTGTGGTTATTCTTCTACTGATTATGAAGAATTCACAAGGGTGCATATGTACCAGCATGTCCTTAACGGCGACAGAAACAGCTACTGCACAACTTATGAATAAGAAACGGCATAAGGGCGGCGGCAGGCGTTGTGGGAGAGGGCACGGAGGAAAAACCCCCGGGAAGTGAATGCGTTTGAGCTGTCCATCCGGTAAAAATGCTCTGAGAGATAATATAAAAACTCTCAGAGCATTTGTTATTTTATGGTCTGTTCTTTAATATGTAATTCCCTTTTCAGACTGGTGTTGCAGAAACTGCCGATGGTATGCCGTAGCAACACTTTACTTAAAAGGGACATATGTTATAGACCTGGGCGACACCGCCTACGCAAACATTCCCATAATACGTGCTACGATAATACCGCCGCCGGTGCCGATGACGTACCCCATCAGTGCCATCAGGACACCCACCGGAACAAGGGCGCCGCTGTATGCGCCGGCAAGAATCGGAGCGGATGCGCTTCCGCCGATATTGGCAAGAGAAGCCACGCCGCAGGTGAACATATCCAGCTTGAAGATCTTCGCAAGGATCAGAAGGATAATGCCGTGGATTGCCAGAATCATAAAGCCTGCGATGATCCAGGCGGGAGCGTCCGTCAGTTCCAGGAAGCTTGCCCGGGATGCAAGGAGCGCTACTACCGAATAGAGCATAACATTGGAAAGTTCCGTTGTGCCTGCCATCTTGCCTACCGGTGTGACAGCGCCGATCAGGCCGGCCAGTGTGATCAGCAGTACGGTCCAGGTAGCCTTGTCAAGGAAAGGCATAGCGCCGTTTAACATGGTGCCGAAATTCTGACCGAAAGCGGAAATCACCAGGGAAAGTCCCAGCAGCAGAATAATGTTGACAAAGGTGATCTGGGAGTCGTTTGCCTTTACGTCTTCCTCCAGTCGTCTTGACACTTCGTCCAGCGTATTGGTATTTGCTTTGGTCCATTTATTGAACTTGGGTGCCAGGTTGATTGCCCAGAGCAGGAACATTACCCAGATGGAGTAGTCGATGGAATCCACCACAAGGGCATATGCCATTTCCGTCTCCCCGATATCCAGAGCAGCCTGTACGGCGATCATGTTGCCGGAGCCGCCCATCCAGCTTCCGCATAAAGCGCCAAGAGGCTTCCATGCTTCCGCACCGATAGCGCCTTTCATAACCGCGAAGGTAACGATGAAAGCGATGCCGATGGAAACGGATGCGGCGAAGAAGCCGCCCAGCATCTTGGGACCGAGTTTCATGATCTTACGGATGTCGCAGCGAAGCAGCATCAGGAAGATCATGGCGTAAAGAATGTTGTTTTTCAGTGCGGAGTATGTAGCCTTGGTAGATTCCATATCCCACACCTTCAGTGTGCAGAAAATCATCGTAAGCAGATAGAGCAGTACGATGGGCGGCGCATAGTCGAAAAATTTGGATTTCGTATACTTCTGCAGCCACACGAGCATTGCAGCGATAAAGATCAGCACTGCAATGTAGGTAAAACCATTAGTAATCATAGAGTTTCTCCCCTCTTTTGTTATTTAGCACAATTTCCTTTACAAAAATCGCAACTATCTGTAAAATAATACCATATAACGGTTTCTAAAGCAAATATTTTTTGGAAAGGGAGATAGAATACTATGAAGATTACTGAAATTCGGCTTGGCATATTATCGGTTCCGCTGCGTGTGCCGTTTAAAACGGCGCTGCGTTCCGTAAGCAGTGTGGAGGATGTGATCATGGAGGTCCATACCGACACGGGGGCCGTGGGGTACGGGGAAGCGCCGCCCACGGGCGCAATTACCGGTGATACGACGGGGGCGATTGTGGGGGCGATCCGGGATCATATCGCGAAGACGCTGATCGGCAGGGATGTGGATGACTTTGAGGATCTGTGCATGGCGCTGGACCGATGCATTGTGAAAAACAGCAGCGCCAGGGCGGCGGCGGATATGGCGCTTTGGGATCTGTATGGACAGCTCTACCATATTCCGGTGTACAAGCTGATGGGCGGGGCGCGAAAATCCATTACCACCGATATTACGATCAGCGTGAATGAGCCCGATGAGATGGCGCGGGATGCGCAGGATGCAATCAAAAGAGGATATGACTGCCTGAAAGTGAAGGTGGGGAAGGAGCCGGAGAAGGATATCGCAAGGTTATCAGCGATCCGTGCCGTGGTGCCGAAAGAGACCTGCATCCGCATCGATGCCAACCAGGGCTGGAGCCCGAAGGAGGCGGTACGCATCTTAAACGGGATGCAGGAGAAGGGGCTGGATATCGAGTTTGTGGAGCAGCCGGTAAAAGCCCATGATTTTGAAGGTCTTAAATATGTGACCGATCGTTCCTGGGTGCCGGTTTTGGCGGATGAGAGCGTCTTTTCGGCGGAGGATGCCTTGAAGATCATGCAGATGCGGGCGGCGGATCTGGTGAATATCAAGCTGATGAAATGCGGCGGGCTCTATCATGCCTTAAAGATCGCGTCGGCGGCGGAGGTCTACGGCGTGGAATGTATGATCGGCTGTATGCTGGAAGCCAAGATCAGCGTCAACGCGGCGGTACACCTTGCCTGCGCGAAGCAGATTATCACAAAGATCGATCTGGACGGTCCGGTGCTGTGCAGTGAAGATCCGATTCTGGGCGGCGCGGTGTTTGATGAAAAGATCATTACCGTTTCCGATGAGCCGGGGCTTGGAATCAAAGGGATCGAAGAGGGAAGGCTGCGGTATATTTGATGCCGTGGAAAATAAAGTTGAAAACAATGGAGAGGCGAAATAATGGGTGTACTGACAGGCTTAAAGCCGGAAGCGGTTTTTCAATATTTTGAGGAGATCTGCGGTATTCCGCATACTTCTCACCATGAGAAGGCACTGAGCGATCACTGTGTCAAATTTGCGAAGGACAGAGGATATGCCTGCACGCAGGACGAGATGGGCAATGTGATCATTATTGCGGAGGCGACGCCGGGTTATGAGGATGTTCCTGCGGTGATTATCCAGGGGCATCTGGATATGGTGGGGGACAAGGCGGAAGGCTGCGATATCGATATGGAGAAGGAAGGCCCCCGCATTTATATCGACGGCGATTTTATCCGCGCCGACGGGACGACGCTGGGCGGGGATAACGGCATTGCCGTTGCCTATGCGCTGGCGCTTTTGGACGCGGAGAAGGGGAGTATTCCTCATCCGCGGATGGAGGTGGTGCTGACGGTCTGTGAGGAAGTGGGGCTCCTTGGGGCGTCCGCCATGGACTTTTATCCCTGCCGTGCCCGTCGTATGATCAATATTGATTCGGAGGTGGAAGGGATTCTGACTGCCGGATGCGCCGGCGGGAGAAGAGCGCGCTGCCATATACCGGTGAAGCGCACGCACTGCAGCGGGCTTCGCTGTAAGCTGGAACTGACCGGGCTGATGGGCGGGCATTCCGGGATGGAGATTGACAAGGGGCGCTCCAATGCGGCGGCACTGCTGGGACGTTTTCTGATGTTTTTAAAAGAAAATATACCCTATAATTTAGTGACGCTGACGGCGGGAGTGAAGGAGAATGTGATACCGAAAAGCGGTTCGGCCGTTATTTTGATTCCGCCGGAGGAAGAGGAGGCGCTGCGCAGGGCGTTAGAGCGTTTTATGCGCTATATGGGAGCGGAGTACGGCAAGGCAGATCCGGATATCCGTCTGGAACTGATGGTCGGAAAGGCAGGGGAATTTCCGGCGCTGGATGAGGATTCGAGGCTGCGTGTGCTGACGGCACTGAACCTGATGCCGAACGGTGTGCAGGCGATGAGTATGGATCTGCCGGGGCTTGTGGAAACGTCCATCAATCTTGGCGTTGCGGAGTTATCGGATGATGAACTGATTTTGCGGCAGTCCATCCGCAGTTCGGTCTCTTCCGCAAAGGAGATGGTCTCAAGGAAGGTGACACTGCTTGCGGAACAGCTCGGCGGAAGGGTGGATTTTCAGGGGGATTATCCGGCGTGGCCCTACGCCAGAACTTCAAAGCTGCGGGATCTGTGTGTTAAGATTTTCAAGGAGCAGTACGGGTATGAGCCGAAGATCGAACTGATGCATGCAGGACTGGAATGCGGGATATTGTCCGGGAAGCTGGACGGGCTTGACTGTATTTCCTTTGGCCCGAATCAGTTTGATATTCACACGCCGAACGAGCATCTGAGTATTTCTTCCGCCGCCAGGGTATGGGAATATCTGAAGGCGATTTTGGCGGCGAAATAAGGATAGGAAGATCCTCAATGTCATTTCGTTAACATTGCCGGACGCCGGGAGGGACATAAAATGCTCAAGGAGCCCGTTAAAAAACGCCGGCACTTAGCAAATGAGGAATTTTCATGGAAAATTTCTCATGCGCTTAGTGACCGCTGCGTTTTTTACCGAGCGGGAGCGTGGCGACGGAGTATTTTATGTCCCTCCCGGCTGGGCGAATGGCTTAAGGAAAAGGCATTGGAGGATTTCTGGCGGTCTTTTATGTGTTCCGTGCGCATAATCTGTTATATATATGCGGAGGATTTTATGGCATGGTGGGCGGACGGTACGAACACGGAAGACAAAAGGTGCGGGGAAGGGCATTTGAAAGCCGGGAATGGTTCAGGGAAGCGGTTTGGCTAAAAACACGAAAGATGCTTTTCTTTTCCGCACTTTTTGCGGTCTGGACAGGTTATATATTATACGGTCCGAACAGGAAACAGGACAACAGGGCTATACGGGAACCCGTTCGGAATATTGTGGATATAACGAAGGAGAGCGAGGGGGAAGTTCTGGCGCTCAGCGAGGCGTCCATCAGGAAGGTTTTTGAGATCAGTAAGCTGCAGGCGGCTGATTATATGTATCATACCATAGCGGCGGCATATGGGGAGGATGGGGAAACCGTAACATATTATGTGGCATATGAGGGAAGGGTGAAAGCAGGGATTGACTTTGCTCAGATCAAAATAGATATCGATGAGGAAAAGAAAATAATATTTATTACGATTCCCGAGGTAGAATTTCAGGAAATTACGGTTGATCCGGGTACGATGGAGTTTATTTTCAGGGACAAAAAAAGTGAGTCGGAGAATATTCATTCGGAATCCTATGATCTGTGCCTGAAAGATCTGAGAGAAAAGATCGGTCAGGAGGAGGAACTGCGGGAGTCTGCGGAGAAAAATATCGAGGCGGTTGTGAAAGGGCTTATAATCCCCTGGATTGAGCAGACCGGATGCGGTTATGAGGTGGAAATTATGTTGTGAAATGCGGGGATAGTAAACAGGCAGTTTTCAGACAGGGCATACGTAAAGTGAAGCAAAAAGAGGAAATGGTGCATGGGAATTATGCGGGAGAGGCAGGAAGCGGAGGATATGCAGAAGCAGTACCTTGACTTTTTGCGGAATCTGCTGAAGGATCAGCCCTATGTGGCGCTTGCGTATATGACAGGCATTCTTCCGATAAAGAAATACGGGCAGCATTCGGCTTTGAATATGTTCTGGGAATATTCCATGGTGGCTCAGAATGCTTTTGAGGAATTTACCGGTTTTACACAGGAGGAGGTAAAGGAACTGTGTGAGCGGTATCATATGGATTTTGCCGAGATGGGCAATTGGTATGACGGTTATCAGTTCAGACGGTTTCGTCATGTTTACAACCCGAGGTCTGTCGTGGCTGCGATGAAGAACGGCTTTTTCTCCAATTACTGGACATCCACGGAGTCCTATGAAGCGTTAAAGATTTATATGGAAATGGATTTTGACGGGCTCCGCGGGGATATTCTGCGGATGCTGGGCGGAGAGAAGGTTAAAGTAAATACGCTGAGTTTCCGGAATGATATGCGGAATTTCAGGATAAAGGATGACGTATTGACACTGCTGATCCATTTGGGTTATCTGGCATATGACGCTGAAACCGCGGAGACGTTTATACCGAACAGAGAAATTGCGCGAGGGTTGAGAAGGGTTATGTGAAACGAAAAGAGAATAGAAGAAAAAGGCGCTGAGCCGGAAGTCCACGCAGTGGGTTTCCGGCTTTTCGTATGCGCAAAAACCCACGGATGGTAAATTTTTATGTCGGGATGAGCATATATATAGTGAGAAGAAGAGGGAAAGAACTGCGTTTTAAGCGTGTTATAACGAGATGAAGAAACAGTATATTTTATTGTTTGTGGCAGGTATATTAATTTTAGCAATACTGTGTGTTGGCAGTGGGAAGAAAACAGGATACGGGGGAGCTGCGGATAAGGAAGGAGGCATGGAAAAGGGAGGAATAACGGAGATGGGAAATCAATCGGAAAATGGGGCGGCGGCAGGGGAGGAAAACAAGACGGAATATGAAAAAGCGGCGGGGCGGGAAAAAGAAGCGGAATATGAGGATATGCCGGATCAGATAAAAGAGAGAGAAATGGGGGATGAAACAAAGCGACCTTCTGGAGAAACCCGAAAGACAGAAAGTGATACTATAAAAAATATACCGGAAATATCAAGGGTACGGGCGATATGCGAACTTGCCACACTGGAATGCTATTATCATAATGTGGCGAAAGCAGTAAAAGAGAAGGGAAGAGGGTTTGCCCATATAGGGGAAAAAGAGAGGAAGTTCTGGATAGAGTACGAGGGTACCGTAATGCTGGGGATCGATGCCTCCAAAGTTTCCATGAGGCGGGAGGATAAGCGGATTATTATCACCATTCCGGAGGCGAAGGTCCTTGGCATGACCGACTATTCTTTTATAGAAGACAGATATGTTTCATCGGAAGACGGTTTATTCAACAAAAATGAGATAACGGCGCAGGACCAGATGAAAGCGCTGGCAGAGGCGGACCGGCAGGTCAGGAATATGTTTTCAAATGATGAAATGCTGCTTACCGGCGCCCAGGAGCGGGCGAAAGAACTGATAGAAAATTATATTGATCAGTTAAATAAAGCGACGGGCGCGGACTATCGGATCGAATGGGAATATGAAGAGAACTGCCAATAGGGAAAAATAGGGAAAAATCGGAAGAAATTTGTTGACAAATGACCTTGGGGGGGTACACTGAAACCGCACAGGTTTTTGTAAAAAGATGAAGTACAAAAGAGGTGAAAGCGATGCAGACGGTTTTGGAATGCAGGCAGTGCGGCGCGTCTCTGGATATTGACGGGGGAGAAAAGCTTGTATACTGCCAGTATTGCGGCTCAGCCAATGCAATATCTTATGCGGACAGGTTCGGGCTGTACAATCGGGCAAATCAGCTGCGCAGATTAAATGAGTTTGACCGCGCAATCGGCGTGTATGAAGATATTTTAAGCGGAGATCCCCATGATGCGGAGGCGCATTACGGGATCGCTTTGTGCAAATATGGGATCGAATATGTGGACGATCCGGTAACGGAGAGGAAAGTTCCAACCTGCCATCGGACAAGATATACACTGATGTCTCAGGATGTGGATTTCAAGAAGGCTTTGGAAGAGGCGGATGCGGACACGGCGCAGATCTATCAGCAGGAGGCGGCTCAGATAGACGCCATACTAAAGCGTATCAGACAGCTCTCATCAGATCAGGAGAAATATGATATTTTTATCTGCTATAAGGAAGGGGATGGTATGGGCGGGCGCACCCATACAAGTGTGCAGGCGCAGAAGATATACCAGAAACTCGAAAACAGCGGATATAAGGTATTTTTTGCGCGGAAAACACTGGAAAAGAAGCTGGGAAGCGAATATGAGCCCATTATTTTTTCCGCCCTGTTCAGCGCGAAAGTCATGCTGACAATCGGTGAGAAGCCGGAGGAGTTTCAGGGGGTATGGGTGCGCAATGAATGGATGCGGTTTCGGGAGAGGATGGAAGCGGGGGAGGAGTGTACCCTGATTCCGCTGTACCGCAATATGTCTCCGGAAGATCTGCCCCAGGAGTTTGTCAGTCTTCAGGCCCTTGATATGGGAAAGATCGGTTTTGAGCAGGATTTACTGGACGGGCTGGCAAAGCTGATAAACAGGGAGAATTCTTTTCGGGGGAGCGCCGGAGAACAGGCATCGGACAGCGCGGGGCTCAGGAAACGAGCCTATCTGTTTTTGGAGCAGGGGGATTTTAAAAATGCGTCGGCATACTTTGAGAGAGCCCTGGACAACAATCCGGAGGACGCGGAAGCCTATTTCGGAAAACTGCTGCTGGAGATGGGCTGCAGGCAGGAGGGCGATCTGCGGAATCTGATGATCAGCATATCCGGCAGGGAAAGTTATCAGCTTGCGGTAAGGTTTGCGAAGGGAGCCCTTCAGGAAAAATATAAAGGTTATGCGTCAGCGATTGACGAAAAGCTGGCAGCAATCAGGGCAAAGGCAAAGGAAGAGCGGGAAGAGCGCGCCAGAAAAAAGGAGGAGGAGCTAAAAGCGCAAAGAGAGCTGCGGGAGCGGCGCAGGAAGGAAGAGGAGGAGAGACGGAAAAAAAGAGTAAAGTGTATCCTGATAATATTGCCGTTTGTGATAGCTGCGGCCGTTATAGTGGCTGATTTGTGTTTTACGATATCAGAAAAGTTTTATTCCACACCATATTCGGAAGATGAGATTGAAATAACGGAATATGATGAAAGATTTGGACGCTTATTTTTGGCGGATTTAAACAACTATAGTTATAGCGATAAGTGCAGATATTTATATTACAGAACGGGGGATCAGATCAAAGTCAGAAAAATGATTGATTATTCGGAGTTCTCTGTGGAAATGTATGAGGAAGAGATTGATTTTAACAGAGTCCGTTTTTTGAATGGTGCGGAATTTTTATGCAGTGTGGAAGACTGGGATATGTCATACGATCGTATCCTTAATTCTACTTATGTTATGGATTATCCTGATATTGAACTGAGCGTTAAAGTATTTAGCGTTGACAATGAAATATATACTAATTTTTATCGTATGAAAGACGGAGAGTACTATTACATAATAAGTGCCAATAAAGCCGGACACAAGTATCTTACCAAACTGAGAGAGCGCGCAATTGAGGAAAGCAGGGAATTGGGATTTGAGGAAAGTGAAAATACGAAGGTGGAAGTAGTACCGGCGGAATAAAGGAGGGATAAGATGTTTTTTTCAGCAGGCGGTATGTTTGGTATTATGATAGGCGTTATGATAGCAGTTATTGTGATACGAATCCTGATGATCGTATATAACAGAATAAAAAACGCTGCGGAGAAGATTACAAAAAAGCGGCCGGATCTTTTTGGCAAAGACGGCGGGAAGCGGGAGGAGGCGCCCATAACACAGTCCATGACACCGGAAGATATTTACCATACAAAAATATATAACCGGAAAGAAAAGATTCCCGCGGACGCCATGCGGCGCAGCGCCTATATTGCGTGGCTTGTCAGACAGGGACACTATGAGGAAGCGGACAGAGTATCATCTCTGAACATATAAAATATACATAAAGGAGAAAAGCTATGGCATTCGGGCTGAATATCGCGAAAATTATAAAGTACGAAGGACCTGCGGATGTGCTTGTCTGGAAACATCCGGCGGAGGATTTCAACACAAGTTCCCAACTGATCGTGCATGAATCTCAGGAGGCGATCCTTTTTAAGGACGGACAGGCACTGGATCTGTTTAAAGCGGGACGTCATACACTGACGACAGAAAATATCCCGCTGCTGCGCAGGATTATCAGCATTCCGACAAACGGGGAGACACCATTTCATTGTGAAGTATATTTTGTTAACAAGGCGGATATCCTGGATGTACTGTGGGGGACATCACAGCCAATGCCGATACAGGATCCGATCTATCATATCATTCTGCCGGTACGGGCAAACGGACAGTTTGCGCTGCATGTGGAAAACAGCAGGAAACTTTTGCTGAAGCTGGTAGGGACAACCAGTGATATGAGAAAAGAGCGGGTGGCGGCACTGTTTAAGGGAATGCTGATCACGCGGGCAAAGAACCTGATCGCGGACAGGATGACGGCGATGCGCATCAGTTTTCTGGAGATACACAGCCATTTAAACGAGATCTCGGATACCATACGGGAACAGATGGCTCCTATGTATGAAGAATACGGGATGGAGGTCGTAAATTTCTTTGTAAATTCCATTTCCGTACCGGCAGACGATCCGGGGTATATGAAGATCCGCACCGCCCTTGCCGCAGCCAAGGAAAAAGAACTTCTGGCACAGGGAACCAGGGCAGAGATGGATATACTGGGCTACAGCTATCAAGAGAAAAGAACCTTTGACGTTCTCGACCGGGCGGCGCAGAATGAAGGCGCAGGAGCGGGGATTCTGGGCGCTTCCATGGGGATGGGCATGGGCGTTAATATGGGGAGCATGATCGGCGGCGCCATGGGAAGCGCCATGGGGAACGTGATGCCGCTCGGACAGGCATCGAATCAGGTATACCAGCAGCAGGCGCCGGATCAGGTATACCGGCAGACGCCGCAGCAGGCATCGAATCAGGTATATCAGCAGCAGACGCAGCAGGCATCGAATCAGGCATATCAGCAGCCGCAGCAGGCGCTGGACCAGGTAAATCAGCAGATGCCCCGACAGACACCGAATCAGGAAAATCAGCAGATGCAGGGCAGGACATGCAAGCAGTGCAAAACGGACCTGCCGGCGGGAGCGAAGTTTTGCTTCCGGTGCGGGAAGGCGCTGGATGTGGTATGCCCGGACTGCGGAAATATGCTGAGCGGCGATGCAAAATTCTGTGACCAGTGCGGCAGAGAGCTTACTGACATGCGGAAGGGAGAAGAGATAAAATGAAGAATGTGAAATTCTGGGGAATCATACACGGGATTGTGGCGGTACTGTTTTTGTTTATCATGATTATCGCATGGATGCCGAAGGACTTCAGGTTCTGGTGCCTTGTTGTCAGCATGCTGCTGATCCTTGGCAATTCTTTCTGCCTGATCTTTTATCTGGAGAAAAAACGAAGGCGCAACAGCAGTCCGCTGAATCAGGCGGTATTTGTCCCGGTAGGGGTGACATTTATCGCTGTCATTATCATCACCCGTTATCTGCCCGATATCGTGGATTACAACTGCAATAAATATCTTGCCGTGCATACGGTTGTTTTTACCGTTTCCTTTATCGTGCAGTTTATGCTTTTGCAGGTAAGGAATGAGAACGCCGCACAGGAACAGTATATTCGTGAAAAGCGCTGGAACAGGGATGAGGCTGTTTTTCAGTGGGAGAGGATTCTGGCCGCACTTCCGGATAAAGGGGAGGCAGGACACCTGGCAAAAAAGATCGGGGATGAGATACGCTATTCGGATCCCATGAGTTCCGAACTGCTTGCAGGACTGGAGAATGAGATCACGGCTCTGACGGGAGAAATTTTAAGGCTTGCCGGGGAGAGGGAGACGGAGGCAAAAGATATTCTCGCAAAGGAACGGCAGGTGCTTACCCTTGTCCGCGAAAGGAATGATAAATGCGGGAGGCTGAAGTGAGCGGAGAAGTGAAAAAGCGTTTGATGATCCTGCTTTTGAGTATTGCATGCGCGCTGGCGATAACGGCATGCGGTAAAGACACCGAAGGGGAGTGGGACTGGAAAGAAGAGTACGCTTCGGAGGACAAAAAGGAAGCGGAGGCACCGGAGAAGCTGCAGACAGAAGAAGTGCCGGTACAAAAATCCGGGGACGCGCCTTTAGCGGCAGAAGAGGCGCCGGCAGAAACAGCAGTACCGGCGGATACGGAAGAGGAAATACCGGGGGAAGAAGGCTCGGCGGTTTCGCGGGAGGATTACTGCTATGCCTCCATGCTGACACTGATAAGCCGCTCGGAGGATATGGCAAATTGCTTAGGGATCGGCAGGAACGATACATATCTCCTCAATTCGGACTCCTCAAAAATGGAGTTTGCCGTGGCGGATATAGACGGAGACGGTGTAAAGGAACTTCTGGTTGCATATGACAATATGCAGGCGGACAGGCCGGTCAATGTATACCGCTTCGGGAGCCTTGTGGAGATAACAGGCAGGTATGTTGAATATCTCCGGGAAGGATGGGCGCTTGCATGGTATGATGAGTCCGGGCAGGCGGGGGTTATCCGGGACAGTTTTTATTCGGTGGATGCATCGGTGAATGTATTTACGGATAAGAATGAGTTTACGGAATGGATGAAAGGCTTCTGGGAAGATATTTCTTCGGTGCAGGTGGATGAGAATACGCCTGTTTTTGTATGGTATTATCAGTATCAGTCAGGCGAGAGGGAATTGATCGGTATTTTTAACAGCGAGGAACATCGGGAAAGATTAAAAGAGCACTATGGAGAAACGGTGCCCCTGTCCTGGCTGCCCATGACAGATGAAAATATCAGAGCGCTGGTTCACGGAAAAACGGAAAACGCGGCGGCAGTGCTTGCGGCGGAAGAATACAATACGCCTCTTGCGAGGTATATCTACGGTATGTGCGAGGCATCGGGAAGGCTTGGAAATTCGGAGGAATGCCTGCGGGCACATTACAAAGAATATTCTCCCGACAGCGTGCTGGTTAATCTGATGTTCTGGGGCGCGATGGAAGTAGAGGAATGCCTGCCGTCAGCAAAGATCGTCTCCGAAGAGGACAACCTTGTCACCTACAGGGTAAAAGAGGAAGATTTTCAGGCCTGGTGTGAAAATGCATTTGCTTTTTATACCATGGAAGATCTGAAGGAAGAGGAGTATTTTCGGGATAACGGCGACGGTACAAGACAGATGGCGATCGACTGGCTGAACGGAGACGGGGATTTCTTTCAATGTGATGTGATCAGTGCGGAAAAGAGGGGAAATTTTATTATTTTAAAAGGAGTAGTGACGGCGCATTACGGAGAATACGCAGACGGTTATTTTATTAAGAACGGTTATTATTTCGAATGTAAACTGGAAGAAAATCCGGCAAGCCTGCTGAGCGGATACCGGGTGATGGATATAAAGACAGATCATATCTTTTATATTACGCAGGATAATCTGTATGAAAATATAGGCTGATAAGGGATACGGAGGAGATTTTTATGGGATATAACATGTTAAAAAGCAAAAACGGCGCCAGAACTTATACGGAAAACAGTTTGGAACAGGCGGCGCTGTCTTTTATAAGGGACTGGTGTGAGGATCTGAGATTCGATCACAGCAGGGCGGTAAGCAGGGATGCGAAGAAGCCGGATCTTGACGGGACAAGCTTATATCAGAATCAGATTCCCTACAATATGCAGATGGATATCGACAGGCTTTGTCTTGAAAATGCCGTGGAGCGGTTTCTGAAATCAGGCAGGAAGGAGGATGCTTTTGACGTCTATTTCTGTTATCTGGAAATGTTTGTGGGAGATTATGAAAAGGTCAGGAGAATGATCGAACTGCTTTCCGAATTTGAGGCGAACGGAAGCGGGCTGTTGATGAAGCACAGAGACCATTATGTCCATTCGGTATATGTATTTATACTGGGGCTTGCAATTTACGGTTCTAATTCCATATTCAGGAAGGCTTATAAAGAATACTATAAAATTGAGGATGAGGGGAAGGCGGCATGTCATTATCTGCAATACTGGGGACTGGCGTCTTTGTTCCATGATATCGGCTATCCTTTTGAACTGCCTTTTGAGCAGGTGGCGTCTTATTTTGAAGTCGAAGGCGATAAACGGCAGGGGAGCCCCTTTGTCGCCTATCATGCACTGGAGTCTTTTATCATGATCGATGATGCGGTAAAGGACAGGCTTAAGGAGATTTTCGGGGATCATTCCTTCCATACGGTAAACGAGCTTTTCGCCCGTATTCTTTGGGATAAGCTGGGAAAGATTTACGGCTTTACGGAAGAAGAGATGCTTACATACCTGAAAGAAAAACCGGTTTGTCCGGAAAACTTCAATTATTTTATGGACCATGCTTATTTCAGCGCATCGGTACTGTTTAAAAAGCTTTTTGCGGAGATGGGCTGTGAAATGACAAAGGAGCATCAGGATGCGTTGACGGCCGTCCTGATGCACAACAGTCTGTATAAATTTTGTATTGCGCACTATAAGAGCGATGCCAATATCCCCTTCCGGGCGGAGTTTCATCCGCTGGCATATATGCTGATGCTCTGTGACGAGCTGCAATGCTGGGACAGGATTGCATACGGAAGAAATTCCAGGAAGGAACTTCATCCGATGGGATGCACATTTGACTTTTCGGATAATGCGGTAAAAGCGGTCTATTTATTTGACGAAAAAGAAGTTTCCAAGATTAATGCATTTAAAGACGCTTATATTGACTGGCTGCAAAAACCTGAGGGAAAGGCTCCGGCGTTAAAGGCATATTCCGGAATGCACATAAAGGGTAAAAAAGATATATCGGGATTTCAGGAAGATATTGAGCGGATCGTTGACCTGACGGATATAAAACTGAAGGTTGAAACAGGGCTGGGGCACAGGATGCATACCGGCAGCAGAAATTATCTCTCGGACAGCAATTTTATCAATCTGTATCACTTTGCGATGGTCCTGAACGGAAGATGGGACAATGCCGGGTGGAAGGAGGCAAAGAAGGCGGGACAGGAGGAGGCGTTTTTGTCGGATGCATCCGCACTTAAGAAATTTTCGGATGCTTTTAAAAATCTTTCCCTTGAGTATAAACTTTCCAATATCAACCAGGCAAAGGCGTTTGCCGGATATCTGGATGAAATCGGCTGTTTTTATACGGATAAAATTGTTGATTTTGAGCTCCTTGAAGGTTTTGACAGGGATGATCTGCTGAAAATCGGTGTGCTGGAACACCGCAGATGGCTCAAGGAACATTACGATATGGGATGGACATACGGAAATCCCGATAAAAAGGACCGCGATCTTGTAAGGGAGCATAAGGATATGATTCCCGGAATTTCGGAAGGGGTGTCTGAAATATCCATCGAGCAGGCAAAAGCAAACTATGATCGTTTAAGTAAGGCGGAACAGGACAAAGACACGGAACCGATGGAGTGTATGCTTGCGATGCTCAGGATGTTTGACGGACTGAGGATATACAGACTGAAATAACCGGCGGCTGGGGCAGGATGCCCGTGCCCTGGTTTTAGGTACATACGGAAGGAGACGGTGGGAAAATGACAAAAGAGCAGAAAACTGCGAGGAAACAGTCGGCGGAGAGCGGACATATCAGATGGATAAAAGATAACTGCCTGCGTACAAAGGACGGGTGCGATGATTATGTTTTTATCAGTTATAAATCGGATGATTATGAGCAGGTTCTGGATGATATTGTTTATAACGTCTGCAAAAGATACGGCTTGCGGGTATATTTTGATACGGCGTTTGACGAAGACTCCGATTCCTGGATCAATCAGTTTTATAAAAACATGTGCAGTAAAAAATGCAGGGCGATGATCGCTTTTATCGATGACAGCTATTTTTCAAGCTATGCTACGCTGATTGAGATGATGGCAAGAAAAACACGTAAAGCCGGCGGAGATATGAAACCGGACTCTTTATTCTTTATTCCGATCAACATAGGAGATGTAACGGAAATATATAATGAACAAAATACCGGACTGGGGACGGAGAGATTTGCGGATAAACGGATCAACAACCAGGCGAAACCGGAACTTACCCTTTTTAACAGGCTTTTTACGGAACTGGCGGATTCCGACCGGCAGCTGCGCTATATTTATACGCGGGAGGGGGATTATGAATTGTACGGTGAAAAAACGGAGGATGCGCTTGAATACGGAGAGATGTATTTAAATGTTACAGAATGCCGGGAACTGATGAAGCTGGTATGTCCGAAAGATAACGGAAACGACGGAGGAAATAAGGGCTTTGTTGAGGTTATACACGATAAGCTGGTCAATAAGGGTATCACCTCTGTTTTTGGAGAGACGGCTGATAAGCCGCCGGTGACGGAATCTGCGAAGCCGGGGAAAGATTCGGAAAAAGAAGAGAAGCCGGGGAAAGATCCGGATCAGGGAGAGAAGCCGAGAGGAGAAGAACCGGATCAGGGAAATAAGCCGATGGGAGAAAAAGAGCCGGAGGGCTATGTATATATGATAGCGGGCAAAGAATACTGTGCCGATAAACGGGAACAGGGAAAAATCATGTATGACGCATTTGCGGCGTTGACGGAAAAATATCCAGATAAGGCGGAAATTCTGACAAAGCGTACTTCCGTGGCAAAGGTGGAAGATGTCGTACTTCCGAATACCCGTGATGCAAAACCGTCCTATTTCAGAATCTGTAAAAAATTTACGGTGAAAGGGCAGGATTACTTTGTTGGAATCAGCTATGGGCTGGAACAGAAGAAAGGGGAGGTCAGAGGTATGCTGAAACTCTGCGGGGAAGATCCGGCTTCCTTTATTATGATAAAAGAACCGGAAAAAAATAACAGACAGTAAAAATAACGCAAAGAACAAAGGAGGATTGAAGTGGGGGAAAAACTAAAGAAACTGCTGCCTGTTATTGTGCTGGTCCCGCTTGCGGCAGGCAGTATCGGTTACCGGATATCAGGAGAGCAGGTGACAAATTCCCTGTATGCGGGTTTCGCGCTGTACTTCACAAACCCGGTATCTGAGGCTTATAATTGCTGGATTGAATTTGCGAGATGGACGGCGCCCGCCGTTACCATGACGGCTGTTTTATGTGCGCTTGGCAGCTTCTGGCATCGTGTAATCTGGTGGATACAGTGCAGGGCAAAAGACAGTGTTGCGGTCTATTGCGATGAAGGCTTCAGGATTTCCTTTGGGGCGGGGACAATGCCGATATATCCGGGCAGGGCATTTAAAAAGGGCGCAAAAACCCAGATGATATTTCTTCCTTCGGATGCGGAAAGCCTGGCGTTTTATGAGGAACATAAAGAAGGACTGGGGAAAAAGCCGGTGTATATAGGGCTCAGGGAGCTTGATCAGGGGCTTCTCAGGGAGACGGAACACGTCACGTTCTTTGATATAAACGGTTCCGTTGCAAGGACTTTGTGGAAGAGGATATGCGTTTGGAAGAGGAACTGCGATGCATTGCAGATTACCATACTGGGAGACGGGGCTTTGGCAAAAAGCATTCTGGATTACGGATTGCTGCTGAATTTGTACTCAAAAGGGCAGCATATTTCGTATCATCTGATCGGGAGCGGCGGGTTCTATCAGGCAAGGCATCCGGAGCTTCACAAATGCCTGGGAAATATGGATGAGATCCTGTACCACAATATGGAAGATGCGGAAATATGGGCTGTCATCAGGGAATCCGATCTTGTGATTATCGCAGATACGCTTTCCGCGGATATGATACAGGCGGTTTGTGTCAATGCCGGGGAAGGGGAACTGTACTACTATGCGCCGGACGGAGGAGGTACGGCTTCCTATCTGCTGACCGGAGATGGGAAGCCGTATGGCAGAGATCAGGATATTTTTACGGACGAAAATATCCGCCTCGGAAAGCTGATCGAGAGCGCAAAGCGGCTCAATCTCGAATACGCGATGAAGTACGGTGGAGAAAAAGACTGGAACAGGCTGTCCGGATTTTTAAAATGGTCGAATATATCTTCGGCGGATTTTGGCGATGTGCTTCGGTTTTTGATCCCGGCAGGTTCGGATCAGGAGGAACTGGCCGAACTGGAACATATCAGATGGTGCAGATTCCATTATCTGAATAATTGGAAGCAGGGAAAAACGGAAAACGGGAAAAACAGGGATGATGCCAAAAAAATCCATGGCAGTTTGAAGGCATACGGGGAACTGAGTGAGGAGGAAAAAGATAAGGACCGGGCGGTAATTGCCGCAATACTTTACAAAAAGGCATAAATCATGTAGAATGTGAATAGTAAATAAGTAAACGCATATATGATTTCATTTTTGGTAAAGAAAGTGACGGTATGGAATATAAAAGAATTGACGAAAATACAATACGATGTATTGTGACGGAAGAAGATATGGAAAGCTTTGGGCTGAATCTGGACGAGTTTTTAAGCCACTCCGGCAGGTCCGACGAATTTTTACAGTACATAGTCTCGGAGGCGAGGGACGAACTGGGATACCAGGATGATAAGGGAATCGTCTCCATGCGCCTTGAAGTATTGAGCGACCGGCGGATCAGCCTGACGTTTGGCAGCGGCGATGAAAAACAGGTACGGGAGCAGGTTCTGAAATATTTAAAAGAGCTGGCGGAGAGCCGGATTGCCCAGGAGATTGAAAAGATGCTCGGTGTAAAGCATGAGGAGCCGGCAGTTACGGAGAAAAAGCAGATCCGGCAGGAGGCGCCGAAAAAGGAGATAAGGGAGCCGTACCGGATGTATTGTTTTACATCCCTACGGGACGTGATGTCTTATTGCCGTGCAATCGGCTTAAAACAGCCGATAAAGAGCCACCTCTATAAGGAAAAGGAAAATTATTACCTGATTGCGGAGAGATATCGGATTTCGGATTACCATTTTAATCTGCTTACGGCGGTTGCCTTCGATTATGGGAAGGTACTGGTGGAATCGGAGCATCTCTACGATCATCTCCGGGAGCATGGTGAGCTTCTGCTTAGCGGCCGGGCGATCGGAACGCTGAGAAAAATATAGAACGGGGCAGGAAAATTCCAGTGTATTTTCCTGATCAAAGAAGGCGAAACAGCGGGACTTTGGCTTTTCGCCTTTTTGCGCGAAAATGTGTACCGGGCAGCGGCTGCCCGGGATTTACGGCAGATGGAGTCATTCATGAAAAAAAACAGAGAGAAGCTGCAGTGCCTGCAGGCGACAAAGATGATCCCGTCCTTTATTGTGGGGGAACTATCCTACAGGGAACTGGAACAGTTTATGGAACATATGGAAGAATGCGAAAGCTGTAAAGAAGAACTTTCCATACAGTTTCTGGTAGAAGTGGGTTTAAACAGCCTGGAGGCAGGCAATACTTTTGATTTACAGGAAGAACTGGACGGGGCGATGGAAGAGGCGGCAGGAAAGGTCCGGCTGTATCATTTTTTCCGGCACGGTCTTCTGGTGCTGGAATGCATTGGGATAGCCGCCGTTTTGCTCTCGGCGCTTCTTTTGCTTTTGAGTCTGATGGGATAGGCAGGTAGAACAACAAAATGAGGGAGAGAATATGGCAAAAAAACTGGTTTTAATAGATGGGCACAGTATTCTGAACAGGGCATTTTACGGACTGCCTGATCTGACAAATGCAAAGGGGCAGCATACGGGCGGAGTCTACGGCTTTCTGACGATTATGTTCCGGGTTTTAAATGAGGAAAATGCGGATTATCTGGCAGTGGCGTTTGACGTACATGCGCCCACCTTCCGCCATGAACTGTACGCCGCCTATAAGGGAACAAGAAAACCTTCGCCGGAGGAACTGATCGAGCAGGTGCCGCTGATCAAAGAGGTGCTAAAGGCGATGGGCATTCTGACGATAGAAAAACCGGGGCTGGAGGCAGATGATATTCTTGGTACTTTAGCAAAGCGGGCGGAGGCGGACGGTATGGAAGTCTCCCTGATCTCGGGAGACAGGGATCTTCTGCAGATCGCCAGCGAGCATATCAAGATCCGCATCCCGAAAACAAAGGGCGGAAAAACGGAAGTGGAAGATTACTACGCGAAGGATGTGGAAGCGGCATATCAGGTGACGCCGGAACAGTTTATTGAATTAAAGGCGCTGATGGGAGATGCGGCGGACAATATTCCCGGCGTACCCAAAGTGGGACAGAAAACGGCGACGGAGCTTATGCTGACTTACGGTTCCATCGAGAATATCTATGCCCATCTGGAGGAGATCACGAAAAAGAGCATCCGGGAGTCGTTGGCGGAGCACCGCGATCTGGCGGATCTGAGCCTGAAACTGGCGACGATCGATACAAAAGGGGAGTTTCCGTTTTCCTATGAGGATGCGCTGATCGGAGACTTTTATACCGATAAGGCATACGAACTGTTTCAGAAGCTGGCATTTAAAAATCTGCTGGACCGGTTTGATAAGGAAAAGGGAAAGACTGAGACGGTTTTCCGGGAGCTGAATCAGGAGAAAGAACTGGATGCCTTTTTGAAAAAGGCGAAGAAGGAGGGGCAGATATCCCTTCTGTTTTACCGGGCGGAGAAACAGGCGTTTAAGGAAAATGAACAGCTCAGCCTTTTTGGCACAGCTAAGGAGCCGGAGGAGCCGCTGCTTTGCGCAGCTTTGTCTTTGCAGGGAGAAGGTGCGGCTTTTATCCGTTTTGACGGGGAGGAAGAAAAAAAGCATAAAGGGATTTCCTCGGAGGTTATGTGGGAAAAACTGCGCAGCCTCTGCGGGGAGGGTGTCTGCCTGATCGGCTTTCAGATCAAGGACTATTATGCTTATTTGGGGGAGGATGCGGAAACCGACTCTCTTTTTGATGTGCTGATCGCGGCGTACCTTTTGAACCCTCTGAAAAATGATTATCAGACGGAGGATATCGCGGCGGAGCATTTAGGGACGGGAATCTCTTCTTACGGCCAGCTTTTCGGAAAGAAAAAAGCGGCGGAGGCGATGGCGGAGCAGAGGGAAGAGTTTGTGCGGTATCTTTGTTCTCAGGCGGATGTGCTTTTAAGAAGCAGGCGTGTACTCGAAGAAAAGCTGAAAGAAACGGAGCAGTTTGATCTGTTTTCGGAGATAGAGATGCCCTTATCAAGGGTACTGTACCATATGGAGCAGGAAGGGGTGCTTGTAAAACCCCAGGAATTAAAAGAGTACGGGGATGCCCTGACGGGCAGGATCGGGGAGCTGGAGGCTTCCATCTGGGAAAAGGCGGGCGTTAAGTTTAATATCAATTCTCCGAAACAGTTAGGAGAGGTGCTCTTTGGGACCTTGCAGCTTCCCGGAGGAAAAAAGACTAAGACCGGCTATTCCACGGCGGCGGATGTGCTGGATAAGCTGGCGCCGGAACATCCGATCGTGGATGAAATTCTGGAATACAGAACGCTCACAAAACTGAAATCCACCTATGCGGACGGGCTGGCGGCTTATATTGGGGACGATAACAGAATCCATACCACCTTCAACCAGACCATTACCGCCACCGGGCGGATCAGTTCCACGGAGCCGAATCTGCAGAATATTCCGATGCGGATGGAACTGGGGCGGCGGATCAGAAAGGTTTTTGTGCCGAAAGAAGGATTTGTTCTGATGGACGCGGACTATTCCCAGATTGAGTTACGGGTGCTTGCTTCCATGTCAGGGGATGAACAGTTAATAGAAGCCTACCGGCAGGATGCGGATATCCACAGGATCACGGCGTCCAAAGTGTTCCATATCCCCCAGGATGAGGTGACGCCGCTGCAAAGACGGAATGCGAAGGCGGTGAATTTCGGCATTGTATACGGTATCAGTTCTTTCGGGTTGAGCCGGGATCTGAGCATTTCCAAAAAGGAGGCGGCGGAGTATATCGAGAAGTATTTTGAGACCTATCCGGGCATCAAGGTATTTCTGGATGACTGCGTGAAAAATGCAAAGGAGAGGGGCTATTCGGTGACCATGCTGGGGCGGCGGCGCCCTGTGCCTGAGCTTTCCTCCAATCAGTTTATGCAGCGTTCCTTCGGGGAGCGTGTGGCGATGAATGCGCCGATCCAGGGGACGGCGGCGGATATCATCAAGATCGCCATGATCCGGGTGGATCAGCGGCTGCGGAAGGAGGGCTTTCTCTCCCGGCTGATTCTGCAGGTACATGACGAATTGCTGGTGGAGACTGCTGCCGGGGAGGTGGATCAGGTGCGGGAGATTTTAAGTGAGGAGATGCGTAAGGCGGCGAAGCTGGCGGTGGATCTGGAGATCGATTTAAGCTGTGGAGATAACTGGTACGATGCGCACTGAGCGACGGTATGGTAAGGCGGCATGATAAATTAAATTGTTATTATAAAACAATAGAAGGAGGAGGGAGAACATGAAAGGAACTATCGGGAAAAAATATGGTGGAAGGGTTGGAAGAGCGGTTACGGCGGCAGTACTTGCGGCGGTCCTTTTTACGGGAACATGTATGAGCGCGTCCGCAGGGCAGTTCATTACCGATCCGGTGACGCAGCGCAGCAGGTACCAGGAGGACGACGGGAGTTTTGCCGAGTTTAAGTGGGTGCAGTTAACCGGTTTTTTCAATAACGGAAGATGGGTGTATGTGGGACCGCAGGGCTATGTGGTTACATCGGACTGTGCCACGCCCTGTCCGGTGATACCGGGGGCGGACGGCACCTATATGGTGGACCAGAGGGTGCGCAGCGTTACAGGCGCGGAAGGCCAGCAGCCGGTGTTCAGTCTGCCGAGCACCCAGAAGGATATTCAGTATAAAGGGCTCAGACAGGCGCTGGATGCCATTCCCCTGTATCCGGATGCGACGACCGGATCGCCGGAACTGGATGCCAAACTGGATCAGATCTTTGCGCAGATCATTACACCTGACATGGATACCCATGATAAGCTGAAAGCCTGTTATGATTATCTGATCGTCAATACGTTTGATCCCCGTTATGAAGCAGGGCAGGTATCCTATGACAATGTTCCCATGATGGACATTTTCAGCACCAATTTTGACGCTGCGCTCCTGTTTTATTCGGGCAGCGGCGTCTGCGACAATTTTTCGGCGGCGTTTGCGGTGATGGCGTGGAAGATCGGGGTGCCGATGTATATCGCAGGCGGGAATACGGGTAAATCCGGCGGCGGTTATACGCCCCATGCGTGGTGTCAGTTGGACGGCGCGGACGGCACGGTATATATTTTTGATCCCCATATAGATTATTCGCTTGCGCTTCGGGCAGGGAAGCCTTCGTCTTATGCCCGTTTTGGAGTCCCGGCTGCCAAAGTGGCAGGGAAATATACGGGTGTCAGTGAGATTTTTGACAAGGTGAGATAAAAAAAGAAATTCGGGTAAAAATGATGTGGTTCTTTTGGTTTATGTTTATCTGTGATCTTCTGATACCGGCGACTTTTCTGATCTGTGGATGGGTTATGTGGAAACAGACGCCGGAGAAGATCAACAGGCGGGTGGGATATCACTCAAAGCGTTCCATGAAAAATACGGAGACATGGAAATTTGCCAATGAGCATTGCGGAAGGTTATGGTGGAGGATCGGCTGGATAATGCTGTTTTTGTCCGTTGCGGTACAGCTTCCGTTTATGCATTCCGGAAAAGATATCGTTGGAATTATGGGCGGAGTCCTGTGTACGGTGCAGTCGTTGTTTCTGATCGTTTCGGCTGTTCCGACTGAGATTGCGTTAAAAAAGACATTTACGGAGGACGGGAAGCGGATTGGAATGCCGCTTCCCTGAACAGTGTTGTACAGATTCCTGTTTTGTAGTCCTGTGCGGATGTTAAAACCGGTAGAACACATAGGGATCTTCCGTATATGCTCCTGTCTTGTAGTCAAAGAGCAGGATCCGGCGCGGCGTATCGAGAGATATCCAGATATCAAAGTCCCGGGGTTCCAGGTCACCGTCTGTTGTCAGTTTTCCGTCTGCAGACCACCAGAAGGCGGCATCCTCACCGACTACTGTTTCAACGCTATATAGAAGTCCTTCCATGTCATCCACAATTTCGATTCCGAGAGAGCAGGTTAAAACATCTTTAGTCCGGTCAAGCTGCGGAAAATGGGTGTAGATTTCCTCCTCCAATGCCGCCAGTTCTTTATAGTGATCAGACTGCCAGTGATAAATCTGCAGCCGATCGTATTTCGGACGGGCAAGATATGCCTTTTTGCCTTTCATATCCGGGATTGTGATCGTAAAACCCCGTTTTTCCTGTTGGCAGGGTAACGTATCGGCTGCGTAGATGAGGATATTGACAGCATTGTTATCCGCCTCGTCCGTCTCCCAGATGACGCGGGTGATGCGGGTGAGAGCCAGGTTCATCGTGCCGCTTATCGAGAGCGTTTCCGCTTCCTCATCGTAAGAAATTTCTGATATGCTGATATCGCCGGGAGTCAAAGGCTCTCCGATCACAAAATACTTCAGAAAATAGCCTGCCGCAAAGAGCATAAGCAGCCCGCAGGCGCCCCATATCGCAAGCTTCAGCTTTCGGGTGCGCTTTCTGATTTTTTTGAAACCGTTCAGCGCCGCCTGTTCCACGGGCGTTGTTTTTTCACAAAGCGCTTCGTCCATTTCACGGTAAACCAGGTTACATTCCCCGCAGTGCTTAAGGTGTTCTTTTACCGCATTTGTTCCCGCTTCGCTCAGTATGTCATCGATGTACCCCGGAAGCAGGTCCCGGATGATATCACAGTGATCTGTTTTATTCATGCGTATTCAACTCCTTTTTGATTTTCTGTTTTGCTCTGTAGAAGGTTGTTCTGCTCCAGTTTTCGTTCTTTCCGAGAATCTCGCCGATTTCCCGGAAGGAGAGATCCGCCGTAATGCGGTATAAAACGACTTCCCGCTCTGCTTCCGGCAGATGGTGGACCGCCCGGTACAGTTCCAGCCTGCGTTCCCTGCGGATGACGTTTTCTTCCCCGTCAGGGGCTCTTTGATCCGGCAGATATTCCTCCAGTTCTACCAGCTCGGCCCGGTTCTTTTTGCGGAGTTCCTGGTACATGATGTGCCGGGCAATCTGGCACAGCCAGGTGGAGAGTTTACAGGAACCGTCATAACGGTTGATGGAATCTATGGCGCGCAGAAAGGTTTCCTGCATCAGTTCCTGCGCCCATTCCGCATCGTGGATATGGGCATACAAAAACCGGTAAACCAGGTTCGCATACTCGCGGTAGACGGCGTCTAAATCGATATTGTCTGGTATTTCCTGCATCTTTGCCTCCTTTCCGAAACATTTTACGTTGAGGACGCGGCCAACTGAACTTGTTCCATTTGTTGAACGAAATTGCTTTCCTCAACTTTTATATCCCATTTAAAAGGCGTTCGTTACAACAGGAATCGTTTTATTTTGGCATTCTATATTTTTTTAGTGTTTTGCAAGAAAGAAACATGGGGTGAAATAGAACAGATATATCAACATCCCCAATGCCTGCCCATTCCGGATATTAGCCAGGAAAAGAAGATATTTCCACGTTCCCGGAATTGTGTTGGAATGGAGGCAGAAAAGGAATGCGGTTACATTCAGGTATCGGTTTGAAAGTGCCATATATATCTGAAATGAAACGGATAAATCAGACAATGGTTTCACCTAAAATGATTTTGGGCATCGTAGTTAAACATCGGTTCCAACGTTTATAAAATTTCTCCAGGCCCAGTTTGGATATTCTTGCATGTGCTTCTTCATTTTCCAACACCCAATGGAGGACATATGTTACTTTTCCGACATTTCTTGTAAGACGAACGGGTAATTCGCCCGCCTTCACTGCATTAAAATCTTTTTGACGATGAGTACGTCTGATATAATGTACGTCTATGACACCTTCCTGCGTCATATAAAATGCAGCCACTTCCTTCATCAATTCTTCAATTTCATCCAATTTTGTTAATTTGGCTTCATAAATACATATTTCATGAAACATGAAACACCTCCGCAATTTTAATATGATATATTTCATTATAGAATAGTAGCCGGATGTCTGCAATGAGATGATACAATGTGGATGTACAGGCTGAAATTGACTTTTGCATAGATGAGATATATGATAGATGGTATTGATGATAGCGGTATGATCGGAACATAAAAAGTAAAATGTATGGCTGAACTCCTGATCAGGGGAGGGAGCGGGGAGTATGATGAGAAGAAGCGACAGAGAGATCAAAGAGTTTTGTGAGATTGTGGAAGTGATGAAAAGATGCGATGTGTGCAGGGTGGCCCTGAATGATAATGGTTATCCCTATATAATCCCTTTAAATTTCGGTATGAAAGCGGAAGCGGGACATATCACTTTGTATTTTCACGGAGCGGGAGAGGGAAAAAAATATGAGCTGATAAAGCGGGATAACAGGGCAGGTTTTGAGATGGACTGTTCCCACAGGCTTGTTATGGGCGCGGGCGGCTGCAGCTGTACGATGAAATATGAGAGTGTTGTGGGCAGAGGGCGGATAGAGATCGTGCCGGAGGATGAGAAAATAAAGGCTCTTTCGGTACTGATGGAACAGTATCACAAAGAGGAACTGTCGTTTCCCGTATCATTTCCGGAGGAAGCGGTAAGAGAGACAACGGTTTTTAAACTTACGGTGGATAAGGTAAGCGGCAAAAGAAATCCGTAGTGACAGGGCAGAGCAGAGACGAAGAAGCAGAGAAAGATCAATATGAAAAAAGCAGAGATAAAAACGAACGCCATTCGATTGCTGGAACAGAAAAAAATTCCCTTTACGATCCACAACTATGTGGATTCGGGAGTGATAAGCGGTATGGAAGTCGCGGATGTGCTGGGAGAAGATCCGGAGAGGGTTTTCAAAACGCTGGTTACGGTGGGAAAATCAGGGGAGCACTATGTGTTTGTGGTGCCTGTCAATAAAGAACTGAATTTGAAAAAGGCGGCTGCGGCATCGGGCGAAAAAAATATCAGTATGATAAAGTCAAAGGAGCTTCTGGGACTGACAGGGTATATCCACGGGGGCTGTTCTCCCGTTGGGATGAAAAAGTTTTTCAGAACTTTTCTTGACAAAAGTGCGGAAAACCATCAGACTATTATGGTCAGCGGCGGTAAGATCGGGTATCAGATCGAGATCGCCCCCGGGGAACTTGGCAAGGTGATCCGGTTTACGATGGAGGATATCGCAGACTGAGCAAAAGAGAGGCGGCACGTATGAAAACAATCGGTATTACCGGCGGAGTGGGCAGCGGAAAGACAGAGATTTTGTCCCATATCAGAGAGAACTATCCCTGTGAGATTGTATTGGCGGATGATCTGGCAAAGGAATTACAGGAGCCGGGCCGGGCGTGTTATGCGCCGCTGGTGGAGCTGCTCGGGGAGGATATCGTCGGGGCGGATGGCAGAATTGTCAAAGGGGCTATGGCGGATCGGATTTTTGGAGACAGGGAGCTTCTTGCGAAGGTAAACGGGCTGATACACCCGGCAGTTGTCGCGGAAATTCTGCGCAGAAAGGAACTGGCGGAAAAAAATAATAAAATCCGGTTGTTTTTTGTGGAAGCGGCATTGCTAATTGAGAACGGATTCGATAAAATATGTGATGAGATGTGGTATATATACGCGGAGGAGAGTGTGCGGCGGGAGCGTCTTGTATCTTCGAGAGGATACAGCGGGGATAAGATAACAGCCATTATGGAAAAACAACTGCCGGAACATGTGTTTCGGGAAAACTGTCAGGTGGTTATCGACAACAGCGCTTCTCTTTCGGAGAGCATCAGACAGATCGATCAGGTATTGGAGGCTTATCAGTGGTAAAGGGAAAGAAGATATCGGGGAAAACGGTTTTCGGACTGGATATAGGTACAAGAAGCATCGTGGGAACGGTGGGATATAAAAAAGGCGATGAGTTTTTCTGTCTGGCTCAGCGGGTGAAGGAGCATGAGACAAGGTCCATGCTGGACGGACAGATCCATGATATCGGGCAGGTGGGCGAGACGATCACGGAAGTGAAGGAAGAACTGGAAAAGGCCGTTGGGATGGAACTTACCGAGGTCTGTATCGCGGCGGCAGGGCGTGTGCTTCGGACGGCTACGGTACACAGCGATCTGGAATTTACGGAGAGCAGGGAAGTGACCGTGGAGGATATCTATAATCTGAGGTCTATGGCGATCGAAAAAGCCTATGAAGAATTTACTTCCGAAGAGGATGCGGCGCTGTCCTTTTACTGTGTGGGAAATTCCGTGATTCGTTATTATATGAACAACTATCCCATCGGGAACCCGGAAGGACATAAGGCGGCATGTATCGGGGCGGATCTGATTGCAACTTTTTTGCCGGAGGATGTGATTGACGGGCTGTATAAGGCAGTAGAGCTGGCGGGGCTTCGGGTGGCAAGTCTGACGCTGGAGCCTATTGCCGCGATTCAGGTTGCCATTCCGAAAAATTACAGGATGCTGAATCTGGCTCTGGTGGATGTGGGGGCCGGGACTTCCGATATCTGCATCACGGATGACGGCAGCATTACCGCTTACGGTATGATTCCCCTTGCCGGGGATTCTCTGACGGAAGTGATTGCGAAAGAATGCCTTGTGGATTTTGCGGGGGCGGAGGCAATTAAAAAACAGCTTGGAGAAAAAGACGAAGTATCCTATGAGGATATTATCGGGCTGCCTCAGACCATGAAAAGCACGGACCTGTTACAGGTGTTGGAGCCCTATATTAATAAAATGGCGGAAGAAGCGGCGGAAAAGATACTGGAATTAAATGGAGACAAGCCTGTCAGCGCCGTGTTTGTGGTCGGCGGCGGCGGAAAAATACCGGGATATACGGATAAACTGGCGGAAAAGATCGGTATTCAGAGCCAGCGTTCGGCGCTCCGGGGAAAAGAGGTAATGGGCAATATCATTTTCTCGGAGGCGGTTGAAAAGGATTCCACCCTTGTGACGCCCCTTGGGATCTGCCTGAACTATTATGAACAGAACAATAATTTTATCGTGGTAACCTTCAATGATAAACGGATCAAACTGTACGATAATGATAAGCTTTCCGTGGTGGATGCGGCGATGCAGGCGGATTTTTCCAATGAACTGCTCTTTCCGCGCCGGGGAAAGGAACTGCGTTTTACGGTGAACAAAAAGGTGCGGACCGTAAAAGGGCAGCTCGGGGAAGCGGCAGTTATCAGGATTGGCGGGCGGGAAGCAAATATCTATGCGCCGATTCATGAAAATGATGTGATCAGGGTGAAGGAGTCCACAGAGGGAGCGCCGGGAAGTATGACGATCAGTTCCCTTCCGGAGTTTCGGGATATTATTTCGGTGCAGGTGCAGGAGAGGCGAATCGATGTGCCCAAGTACGCCAGGGTGAACGGTTCCTATCAGTTGTCCTCCTACAGCATTCAGCAGGGGGATGATATCGAGGTGCTGGATTACTGTACGGTGGGACAGCTTCTCGAATTTATGGATATCCTGCTGCCGGAGGACAAGGTGATTTTGATCAATCACAAGCCGGCGGACAGAGAGACAAAGGTTTTTGAGAATTATCTGGTAAGTTTCGTGGAGCGGGCGGAGCTTGAGGCGGCGGAGGCGGAAAAGCTGCGGGCGCTGCGGGAGGCGGAGGCTGAGCGCCACAGAAGCGTCTATGAGAGGGCCGGTATCCGGGATGCCTATGAAGACGATGAGATGATGGAAGAGGACGATGAGGAGGCATATGAAGCGGAGGCGGCCAGGGAAGAGCAGGTGAAAGAAGTAATCTCCATTCCTGTCACCGTGATGGTGAACGGAATGCCGGTGGAGCTTACCGGAAAGCAGGAATATGTCTTTGTGGATGTATTCAATGTGATTGATTTTGACCTTTCCACCGTTAAGGGAAACCTTGTTACGACAATAAACGGCGCGACGGCAGAGTATTTGCAGCCTCTGAAAGAGGGGGATATACTGGTGATCCGCTGGGAGCAGCCATAGATACGGAAAGAAACACGGATCATAGAAAGAAATACGGATTACAGGAAGAAAAACAGACAGTGTGAGGGCTATACATGAGAATGTGCAGTATTGCCAGCGGCAGCAGCGGCAATTGTATTTATGCGGGTTCCGAGAGCACCCATCTTCTGATCGATACGGGGATCAGCGGAAAAAGAACGGAAAAGGGGCTTGCGGGACTGAATCTGTCCATGCGGGACATAGACGGGATATTTATCACCCATGAACATGCGGACCATATTCAGGGGCTGGGGGTGCTCTCCAGAAAATACCAGATTCCGATCTACTGTACGGAGGGGACAAAGAGGGGGATTTTGACGGATGGCCGCATAGGCGCCGTGGATGAGGCGCTTTTTCAGGTGGTAGAGCCTGATCGGAAGTATTCGGTGAAAGATATGGTGGTGATGCCGATCCGTATCAGCCATGACGCGGCGGAGCCGGTGGCTTATAAGATCAGCCATGGAAAGCAAAAGGGCGCCGTGGTGACAGACCTTGGCGTCTATGATGATTATATTGTGGAACATCTGAGAGATATGGATATTCTGTTTCTGGAGGCAAACCATGATGTCAATATGCTGGAGGTGGGACCTTACCCCTATCCGTTAAAGCGCCGGATTATGGGAGCGCGGGGACATCTCTCGAATGAAACGTCGGGGAAACTGCTCTGCCGGATTCTGCATGACAATCTGAAAGCGATCGTGCTCTCCCATCTGAGCAAGGAGAACAATCTGCCGGAGCTTGCCTATGAGACCGTGCGGACGGAGGTGACGATGTCGGAACTTCCTTATAAGGGCGGGGATTTCCCGTTGTATGTGGCAAAGAGGAGCGAACTTTCGGAGGCGATCTGTATCTGATGAACTGTGACACTATGAAAACAGGAGGAGTATGATGAAAAAAACAATTATTACGGTAGTGGGAAAAGACACCGTAGGCATTATTGCGAAGGTATGTACCTATCTGGCGGAAAACGGGATTAATATTCTGGATATTTCCCAGACGATTGTGCAGGGATATTTTAATATGATGATGATAGTGGATACCGCCGGAGCTTCCAAAAAATCGGCGGAAATCTCGGAGGAGTTAAAGGCTCTTGGCATGGAGATCGGCGTGGTTATCAAGTGTCAGAAGGAAGAGATTTTTGACATGATGCACAGGATTTGACGGACGCTGGTTCAACAAACTGAACAGGTTCGGTTAGAATTTGTGACGCTTCGGAATGGAGGAAAAGATGATCAATTTTTTTGAAGTGGCAGAAACCAATGAAATGATAGATAAGGAAAATCTGGACGTCCGCACGATCACGCTGGGTATCAGCCTTTTGGACTGTATCGATGCGGACCTTGAGAAGTGTAAGGAAAAGATATACCGGAAGATCAGGGATAAGGCGGGGAATCTGGTTCGGATTGGCGAGGAGATTTCGCGGGAGTTCGGGATTCCCATCGTCAACAAAAGAATTTCCCTTACGCCCATTGCACTGGTGGGCGGCGCCTGCTGCAAAACGCCGGATGACTTTGTTTCTATAGCAAAGGTACTGGACCGGGCGGCGCATGAGGTGGGCGTCAACTTTATCGGCGGTTATTCCGCCCTTGTGGCAAAAGGGATGACAATGGCGGACAGGATGCTGATGGAGTCCATTCCGGAGGCGCTCGCCTGTACGGAGCGGGTGTGCAGCAGCGTCAATCTGGGCTCCACCCGCACCGGGATCAATATGGATGCGGTGCGGATGATGGGCGATATCATCAAAAAGGCGGCGCAGCTGACAAAAGAGCAAGACTCCATGGGCTGTACGAAGCTGGTGGTATTTTGCAATGCGCCCGATGACAATCCGTTTATGGCGGGGGCTTTTCACGGTGTGACGGAGGCGGATGAGATCATCAATGTGGGAGTAAGCGGCCCCGGCGTGGTGAAGACCGCGCTGGAAAAGGTGCGGGGCGAGAGTTTTGAGGTGCTCTGTGAGACCATCAAAAAAACCGCTTTCAAGGTGACAAGAGTAGGACAGCTTGTGGCAAAAGAGGCCTCGAGGCGGATGGAGGTACCCTTTGGCATCGTGGATCTGTCCCTTGCGCCAACCCCTGCCATCGGGGATTCCGTGGCGGATATCCTCTGTGAGATCGGGCTTGAGAGGGCAGGCGCGCCGGGAACTACGGCGGCTCTTGCGCTGTTAAACGATCAGGTGAAAAAGGGCGGCGTAATGGCTTCTTCCTATGTCGGAGGGCTCTCCGGTGCGTTTATACCGGTCAGTGAGGATCAGGGGATGATCGATGCCGTGCAGGCGGGGGCGTTGACGCTGGAAAAACTTGAGGCGATGACCTGCGTCTGCTCCGTGGGGCTTGATATGATAGCGATTCCCGGCGATACAAAGGCTGCGACCATCGCAGGCATTATCGCGGATGAGATGGCGATCGGTATGGTGAACCAGAAGACTACGGCAGTCAGGATCATACCGGTGGTCGGCAAGGGAGTAGGGGAGATGGTGGAGTTCGGCGGACTGCTCGGCCACGCACCGATTATGCCGGTCAATTCCTTCGGATGCGATGACTTTGTGAACAGAGGCGGCAGAATCCCCGCCCCGATCCACAGCTTTAAAAACTAAGCCGCTATAATATTTATAAAATTCTTCCGTTTATTCTTTATTTGAATTGACAGGAAGAATTTTTTTTGATATATTTAAATCGTAAGTAGTAAGTAATAAGCGATAAGTGATATGCGAAAAAGAAGAGCAGAAAGGGGTAACTTATGAAAAAGGGGTATACATTGTCTCAGCAGTTTGCACTGATCAGCCTGGACGGACAGTCATGCACCCACCGTTCGGCGGCAAAAAGCGCGGCGGTGCGCGGCATTAAGGCGGCAGAACTTTTGGAAAAGATGTTGTTTGACGAGGAAAACCAGCCGGAAGACGGGACGTTTTTGAAAGAGTTAGAGGCTGGGATAACAGCAATAAGAGATATGACGAAAAAGGAAATGGACGTGATCGAAAAGGAGATGACGGGGCTGCTTGTCGCCGATGGCGGAATGGAGATCGTGCCGGATCTGCTGGGCTGTGATATGAATTATTATACCGCCGGCGTTTCCATGAAGTCATACCGAAGCGACAGGGAGATTTATACTTCCATAGTGGAGAGTGTACGCGCGGAGATACTGGAAGAAGGACCGGTGACGATGGAATGTGCCTGTCTTTTGTGGCTGATTCGGGAGAGCGGCTGTATGCATGATATTTTTTTGGTGCGGGAGCAGGAACGAATCCGGGAAAGGATGATCACTCTGTGTACGAAAGAAAATCAGGATAAAGAAAATCCCCGGGCGGAAGAAGGGGAAGGGAGCGGCCGGCAGGATTTGACAGATATGGATTATATCGGTATGATATGGAAACAGGAGTTTCATGTGGGAAGAGAACAGGTGATAAAATCTTATCTGAGGGGAAAACGGAAACTGTTTCAAAATCCCTATCTGGAAGGCGTCAACCTGCTGTTTCCCTTTCTGGACAGAAGACAGGCGATTTTTGTGGATTTCGTAATATTTGGAACGAAAGTGAAGGACAGGCGGCAGATGATGATGGATTTTCTCTCAAAGAGAGGGCATTCCGTGGAGGAAGTAAAAAATGGAACCGAGACACTTTTGCGGATAGATAACATGTATTATCGTATGTGGCCCAAGACCGTGAGCTGCGGCAGAGTCCCGATACAGGGAGTAAGCCTGCTGCCTGTGTACCAGTAGAAAGAGAAGTTAGCGATGTCCAGACAAAGAACAATAGAAAAAATTCTCGCCTCCGAGTATGTGACAATCGGTGAACTGGCGAGACTGACGGGCTGTAGGTACAGTACGCTGAAATTTTATACGGAAGAAGGAATGCTTCCTTTTGAGCAGGCGGAACAGAACCTGACAAGGAGATACCGGCGGGAAGAGAGCATGGAACGGGTTGAGTGGATTCGCGCCCGGCGGGAGAGCGGGAAAACCGTGCCGGAGGTCAAAAGGATGTTGGAAGAAAATCATTTTTGAACATTTGTCACAGGATGATGAGAGGTTGTGTATATTCGCTTCCGGGACATGTGCCGGGCAATACCGCCCGGTACAGTTCGGAAGCTTTTATTGTGCTGTCAAGCTGGGCGAGGGCAAGGGGCGAAAGAGACTTAGGAGCGTCCGCCAGTTTGGAGACAAGAGGAATATGGGAGCGGCTTTTGATCCTGGTAAGGAGAGGCTGCGCCTGCCTGCGGAAGCCGAGGATTCTTGCATAGAGAGCCGTTTCCTGTTCTTTCTGGGTAGCCGCGGTATCCTTTGTCAGCCGCAGCAGAATGTGCAGAAGAGCGCGGCTTATTCTGGCAAAGGTCAGATGCCTGGTTTTCATGGCGGCGCAGAGTTCCGCGGTGGAAGAGCACTGCCAGAAAACACGAAGAAGCCGTTCGGAAAACTCCGGCGACACATCCTGATACCCAGAGAGCGCTGCCCCATCGGAATATAGCAGCGTATGGTAAAGAGGCAAAAAGAAATCATCAAAAGTGACATATTGTTTTTGCTTAAGCGCCTCCAGATAGAGGGCATGGCAGGCGCAGGGAACATAACGCTGCAGCAGCGCTTTTGTCTCTTCCTCATCCCGGGAAGTAAGAAACGCTTTTCTCAGCCCGGAGGCGGATGCGTATTGATGGGCGGTGGTCTCCTCATGATACCCTGCGCCAAGGCGCTTTATGGTAACAGGGGTGATGGGAGAGTCCAGTTGGTAGAGGGCTTTGCAATATTCCGTGCCGAGAATATTGTTGGGACTTTCCAGCAAAGAAAAGACGGCGGGGATATGATCCGCAGCGGGCTTTTCTTTGCTCTCATCAGGCGGCAGGGCGCGCAGGGATTCGTATCGTGCCTTTGGAAAACTCATGCCTGTTTTCAGGTTATGTTGCAGCATGTCCTGAAAAGCCGCGGGTTCTTCGGAAAGTATTTTTCCGGCATGTCGGAAAGCCGCGATATCTCCGCATTCACTGCCAAAACCAAGATGGGTGACGCAGCTTAGGTTTTCCAATAAAGAGACGGCGCCCCGGGCAAAGTATTCCGCACTTCCCGTGGAAACGGAGAGGGGGAGTTCGAGAACAAGATCGGCGCCGCATAAAAGAGCCGCTTCGGTGCGGATATGCTTTGAAAAGAAGGCGGGCTCTCCCCTTTGTACATAATCTCCGCTCATCACAACAACACAAAACGCCGCACCGGTCTTACTGCGCAGATGCCGTATGAGATGCGCATGTCCTGTATGGAGCGGATTAAATTCCGCGATAATGCCTAAAATATTCATGAGTTTCCACTGCCTGCCTTTTGATATCCTGTATTCTCTGATGAACTTTCCTGCTTAGTCCGGTTCATTATAAACGATTTGAAAGAGGAATACAATTCGGAAAAAAACTTTTCTTTTTTATAAAATGTGGTACAATATCACGTAGACAACGAACGGGGCATAGGAAAATCAGAGGAGACATCATGGGTAAGATTCGCGACAGTCAGAAAAAAATGGCGGTGATCAATGATTTATCAGGCTTTGGAAGATGTTCCATCGCCGTGGAACTGCCGATCATTTCCGCCATGAAAATACAGTGCTGTTTTGTACCGACGGCGGTTTTTTCAAACCATACCGGCTTTCCCTCCTTTTATCTGGAGGATTTTACGGAGAGAATGAGTCCTTATATGAAGGAATGGGAAAAACTGGAATTGCATTTTCAGGGGATATGCAGCGGTTTTTTGGGCTCCCCGGAGCAGATTGATATTGTGGAGGCGTTTTTTAAAAAGTTCAAGGATCATGATACGGTGGTAGTGGTCGATCCCGTGATGGGAGATTACGGAAAGATGTACCCCACCTATTCCATGGAAACCTGTCTGAAAATGAGGGAGTTGATTCCGTGGGCGGATATCATTACGCCGAATCTGACGGAAGCCTGTATTTTGGCCGGCATTCCCTATGAGGAGAAATGGAGCAGGAAAAAGCTGCTGTGGCTGGCGGAAAAGCTTTCGGCGATGGGACCGGATAAGGTGGTTATTACCGGGATTATCCAGGGAGAGTTTATTGCAAATTACTGTTATGAAAAGGGGAGCGAGCCCCGCATTTTCCGAACCATCAAAGCGGGTACCCAAAGGAGCGGAACGGGAGATATTTTTGCTTCGATGATAGCGGCGGACGCGGTAAACGGCGTGCCTTTTGAGCAGTCTGTGAAAAAAGCGGGCAGGTTTATCAAGAAATGTATTCTGCGGTCCATAGAAATGGGGATTCCCCTTACGGACGGCGTTTGCTTTGAGGAATTTCTGCATACTTTAAAATAAAGATATGAACACGGTGAGACAGGAGAAAAGAAATATGGCGATGGAGATATTATATGAGGTACATCAGAATTTATATGTGAATCTGACCAACAGGTGCAGCTCGGCATGTACCTTTTGTCTGCGGCAGGACCGGAATAAGATGGGGACGTCGGGGAGTCTGTGGTTAGAGCATGAGCCGACGGCGCGGGAAGTGATAAATGCGTTCGGGAAATTCCGCAGGGAAGATTACGGGGAAGTGGTGTTCTGCGGGTTCGGGGAGCCGACGGAAGCCTTTGAAGTGCTGAAAGAGGTGGCGGCTTTTGTAAAAAAAGAATGGAAGTGTCCGATTCGCATCAATACCAACGGGCAGGGTTCCCTGATCAACGGCAGGGATATCGCGCCGGAACTGGAAGGGCTGATTGATACGGTATCCGTCAGTTTAAACCATCCTGAGCCGGAGAAATACCAGGAGATTGTCCGCAGCAGATTCGGCGCCGAAGGTTACAAAGGGATGCTTGCCTTTGCGAAGGAGTGTACGAAATATGTGCCTCATGTGGTGATGACGACGGTAGAGACAACGATTACGAAGGAAGAAGAGGAGCGCTGCCGGAAGATATGTGAAGAGCTGGGCGTCACCTACCGGATCAGGGCGTGGGAAGCATAACGGGATTTTGAAATACGGAAATTGGTAACGGAGACGAAAAATGGATGGATTACAGGAACTGTTGCACAATGATATACTGCTGGCGGGCATTTTAAGCTGGCTGACCGCCCAGGTTGTTAAGACCATTTTGTATGCGGTAATCAACAAGGAGATTGATTTTACGAGGCTGATGGGGGACGGCGGAATGCCCAGCGCTCACTCCGCGACGGTCACGGCGGTGACTGTGATGACCGGGATTTTATGCGGGTTTGGCTCTCCGCTGTTCGCGGTTGCCTGTATTGTTGCCATCATTGTGATGCATGATGCCATGGGGGTGCGGCTGGAAACGGGCAAGCAGGCAAAACTGCTCAATGAGATGGTGGCGCTTTTTGAGGCCATCGGACAGCCGAAGCTGAGTATGGAGAAGAAGCTGAAAGAGTTTGTGGGACATACGCCCTCCCAGGTGACGGCGGGGATGCTGCTGGGGATTGCGGTGGCTGTTATTTATTATTATGTATTTTTATAACCCCGTCTCCGGTAATGGTGCGTAACAGTTCGGTATATAAAAATGTGTGACGGGAAAATGATATGGATGGGAAATGGTCGGATATGGACAAAAATACAAAAGCACATTATAATAAATAATAATAATTTTTCAGGAATGATACAATTTTAGGGAAAGGGAAGGTAATGGATCATGAAGTATACGTTTGAAAAAGAAATCGAAAAGGGAGAAAACGGCTCTTTTATTGATATTCCTTTTAACGTATGGGAAATATGTAAGAGGGAAGGTGAAGTGCCGGCGAAGGTCAGGGTGGGAGAGACGTTGTTTGTCTGCAATTTAGAACCCAAAAAGAACGGATATTACAATATTCCCGTGCAGCCTGAGATCATGGAGAAGCTTACTTACGGGAAAAAATATAAAATATCCTTCAGGATAACAAAAAACAGCGTTGAGGACAGCCCTTACAGCACCTCCAATCCGATTCGTAAGATTGACCATATAGACTGTCTGATTCAGCCTCACGACGGGCTCTGCGGACAGGCGTGCATTGCCATGCTGGCAGGAATCACGCTGGATGAGGCGATTAATGTGATGCACTGCAACGAGTGGCAGGCGACCATCGCGAAGATTATCGATACGCTGAACTATTTCGGACTCGAACATTCCGAAGAGATTTTCTACACCTGCGGAGAGGAGGATGTGACACTGCCCAAATGTGCAATTATTCTGGAGAAAATGGGGCGTTTCAGTCACTATCTGGTAGCTTTTGACGGGAAATTTTACGATTCCAATCTGGGTGTGCTGGATCGTTATGATATGACGAAGATGAAGGGATATTTAGAAATTTTAGTATGAACAGATTTGTGTTAAGGCAGTCTCTGCTGCTTCTTCTGACCGCTACGATCTGGGGCGTGGCATTTGTGTCCCAGAGCGTGGGAATGGATTATGTGGGGGCTTTTACGTTTAATGCGGCGAGGAGCCTGATCGGAGCGGCGGTGCTGATTCCCTGTATCGCGCTGCTGAAAAAAACGCAGGGTAAAAACGGGGACCAGGAAGTACATAAAAAAGAGGATAAAAAAACCCTTCTGACGGGAGGAATCTGCTGCGGTGTGATTCTGGCACTGGCAAGTTCCTTCCAGCAATTCGGCATTATGTATACCACCGTCGGGAAAGCGGGATTTATTACGGCAATGTATATTATCCTGGTTCCCATTTTAGGTATCTTTTTGAAAAAGAAGGCGGGGCTGCGGGTTGGCATCAGCGTAGTGATCGCGGTGGCAGGGCTGTATCTGCTGTGTATGACGGAGAGTTTCAGGCTGGAAGCGGGAGATATGCTGGTACTGATATGTGCTCTGATTTTTTCCTTTCATATTATGGTGATCGATCACTTTTCGCCTCTGGTGGACGGGGTGAAGATGTCCTGTATTCAGTTTCTGACCTGCGGCATTTTGTGCGGTATCTGTATGTTTTTGTTTGAGGAGCCGAAGCCGGCTATGATTCTGGCGGCATGGAAACCGATTTTATATGCGGGGGTGATGTCCTGCGGTGTGGGCTATACCCTTCAGATCATCGGACAAAAGGGAATGAATCCGACGGTGGCATCTTTGATTATGAGTCTGGAATCGGTGATTTCGGTACTTGCCGGGTTCGTTTTACTGGACGAGGTGCTGAGCAAAAGGGAACTTTTCGGGTGTGCGCTGATGTTTGGAGCGATCGTACTGGCGCAGCTCCCGAAAGCGGATGACAAACGCAGGGAGGATGGTATTTATGTCAGGGATTTTTGATGAAAACAGGATGATGCAGGCGTTTAAAAGGTATCTTCCCGCAGGGGAGACGGTGCTCGCCGGCATTCACGGTATAGGTCTGGAGTCGGAGATCAGGGAAGTTTTCGGAACGTGTTTTTATGACGAAGAGGGAGGCAGGATCATACCCGATGAGAACGGCGGCTTGCTGGAAGTAAAAAAGAGCAAATACTCGAAATGGGATGTATATATCGGAGTGACGGCGCATAGTCTGATCCTTGCGGAGTGCGAAGTGTACAGACATCTTTACGAATTTGACAATAATCCGGATATGCGCGGTGCGGCTGTCAGAGAGATTGATACCTGCGTTCGGCTGGAAGATATTGGGAATTGCTTTTCCTTTGAGGAGATCGGGAACTGTGTGATCAAAAACGCCTGGATGGGAGCTGTCAACTGTACGGTTACGCTGAAAAACGGCGGTGTTATCAAACTGCAACTGCCAAAGCGCGGCGGCATTGGGAACGGTATGCCCCACCATGCGGAATACAGGGAGAAGATTCTGGCGGCTCTGGGATCACTGAACGGAGGATATTGACCGGAGAATGGCGGCGGACAGACTGTTATCAAAAAGGAAGATGCCAAAAAGATATATGGTAAAGAGGAAATAATACGGTGATGTCGTATGAAAAGGAAAGCGCCGGTAAGGGGAAGGAACTGCCGGCGGCTTTTGTAGAGGAAATGAGAGAGCTTTTTGGAAAATTGCCGGGGGTTTCGGTGTCGGAACTGCCGGCTTTTTTAGAGAGCCTTGGAAAAGAACGCAGTTACGGGCTGAGGAGGAATCCTTTGAAATATACAAAAGAAGAATTTGAGGAAGCGATCCCTTTTTCCATAAGAAGTGTGCCCTGGGCGGAGGAGGGGTATTTTTATGAGAAGGAAGCAAGGCCCGGGAAAAGTCCCTATCATGAGGCGGGCGCCTATTATATGCAGGAGCCGAGCGCAATGATAGCGGCAGAACTTTTGGGGGCGAAGCCGGGGGAGCGTATTGCCGATCTGTGCGCCGCGCCGGGCGGCAAGAGTACCCAGATTGCCGGAAAGATGCGGGGGGAGGGGCTTCTTGTCTGCAACGAGTATGTGCCGGCGAGGGCGGAGGTTCTTTCGCGGAATATGGAGCGCATGGGGGTTTCAAATTGTGTGGTGCTGACAGAGAGTGTGGACAGGATGGCGGAGCGGTTTTCGCTGTTTTTTGACCGGGTGCTGGTGGATGCGCCCTGTTCCGGAGAAGGGATGTTCCGCAAGGAGGAGCAGGCTCTTTTGCAGTGGTCACCGGAGAATGTCAGCATGTGCGCAAAGCGGCAGAAGGAGATTTTAGAGCCGGCGGCGGGGATGGTTAAGCCCGGCGGTGTGCTTGTCTATTCAACCTGTACCTTTTCGGAGGCGGAGGATGAGGCGGTGATCCGGGATTTTCTGGAAAGACATAATGAATTTTATCCGGACGAGTCCGTTTTATCGGAAGAACTTTCGGAGGCGGGAATATGCCCCGGCGGCCTGGCGGGTACGGTGCGCATGTGGCCTCATAAGCTGCCCGGGGAGGGGCATTTTGTGGCAAGGCTGCATAAAAGAGGGGGAGCGGAGGCGGCAGGCGCCGGAGAAGAGCGGATAGACAAAGCCTGCCGGAAAGACGGAAAAAACAGGGCGGGAAAGTCCGGCGGGAAAAACAAAGGAAGCCATCAAAGGGATGGGGAGCAGGAAAAACAGAAGTATTTTCAGGAATTTTGCAGACAATATTTCAGTGACGAATACGGCGGATGGCTGGAAGGAGCGGGAGAATTTGTCTGGAGAGGGGAGCGGCTCTACCTGATGGCTGACGGGATTCCCGGGCTGATGGGGTTGCGTGTGGAAAGAAGCGGACTGTATCTGGGGGAGGCGAAAAAGGGAAGATTCGAGCCCTCCCACACCTGGGCGATGACATTGAAAAAAGAGGATGTCAGACAATGGATGGATACGGAAGATGCGGCGGCTTATCTGCGGGGAGAGACACAGGAAAACAAAGGACTGCGGGGATGGACACTGATATTGTTTCGGGGGCTGCCTTTAGGCTGGGGGAAAGCCGGCGGAAATATGGTGAAAAACCATTATCCCAGAGGACTGAGAATACATGAGAGATAATATTGTGAAGGAATATGCGCTTGAAAACGTGACGCTGTGGCTGATTTCTTCGGAGGAGGTCTCGGCGGAGGAGCTGAAAGAGATGCACAGGCTCTGCGGCGTAAAGCGGAGGGAGAAGACGGAGCGGATCAGGCCGGAGGGGAAACGGAGGGAGTCTGTCTGTGCCGGATACCTGCTGTATTTGCTGATGCGGCGTTTTTCCATCGAAGAGGAGCCGGTTTTGCTTGGGGAGGGTAAGCCTGTTTTTCAGAATGTCCCAGAAGTTCATTTCAGCATTTCCCACAGCGACGGTTTTGTGGTGCTTGGGTTTGGGAACAGGGAGCTTGGGGTGGATATTGAGCGGGTAAAACGGGCAAACTTAAAGGTAGCGAAGCGCTTTTATACAAAAGAAGAGTATGCTTATCTTCTGGAAACAAAGGAGGAAGAGCAGGGCGATAGCTTTTTCCGGATCTGGACAGGAAAAGAAGCGGTGGTAAAGGCTGCGGGCTGCGGGCTGTCCGTATCTCCCAAAGGTTTTTGTGTATTGGGAGAGGAGGCGGAGCTGGAGGGTGTGAGGTATGCACTATGGCGAAAAAGGCTGAAGATAGGAGGGCGGGCGGTGTGGATCTGTGTGGCACAGTAAAGAGCGCCGGACGCCGGGCAATGCCATTTCGTTAAGCCATTTATCCAGCCAGGAGGGACATAAAATGCGGGGGGAGCCCGTTAAAAAGCGTCGGCACTTAGCAAATACGCTTAAGTGTCCGCTACACTGTTTCACAGGCTCTTGAAAAACAGAGCCGGTAGGAGCGTGGTGACGGAGTATTTTATGTCCCTCCTTGCGCCTACGGTCCAACGAACTATTCCAGGTAGTCGCGGTCAAAGGGAGAAGAGGCTTCTTCCAACAGTTTCCGCATCTGGCGGACACCTTCTTTCTGGGAGATGATGATGGCGTCCAGGATGGGAATGAGTTCCGGGCAGAGGGAGAAACGCAGAGCGTTTTCCGACATACGGATGGCGCCCTCATGATGGGGGATCATCTCACGGATAAAATCGCAGGGAATCCTTTCGGTCCGCGGCGCCCGTTTCATTTCGGCAAACATATTCCGGGCAGTAAAACGAAAAGCGGACATGTAGCGGCGCATCTCCTGATTATGGTTTTCATGTTCGGCGCAGCAGAAAAAGGCGTTTTTCATGTGCTCAATGCCTTTTGTCTGTTCTTCAATGATATTTTTAGCGATCCTGTTTAAGGGAATAATCAGGTCCTTTTCATGGGGATTCTGACAACAGCAGGTGTTTTGCCCGGAAGGCGCGGTATATTGCAGCAGGTTTTCGGACATTTGTATTGCCGCTTCGTGATGGGGGATCATCTGTCTGATAAAGATGCCGGAGATGCTGCCCCGGGGCGCAGGTTTGGTCATACCGTGAATCATGTCTTGAAGAATCCGGTCAAAACGGGTAAGATAGGTTAGGGACGGATTGTTCCGGTCCTGATGGTTATGCATAGGCTGTGGCTCCTTGGAAATCATAAAAAAGTACATTTTCTTTTATGATATGCGGCATATGTGATTTTTGAACCTGTCAATGAAAACTTTCAGGGAGGCATTTGAAAGATGCATGAGATCATACAAAGCCCTGCACGAATGACGGCGGTCAGCATATGTTGTTACAGCAGACATTTTTAAGCGGAGAGACAAAGAATGAGTGATTTGCAACTGAGCATGGCGGCGGGTATCCTGATTCCCTTTCTGGGAACGGCTTTCGGTTCCGCCTGTGTCTTCTTTATGAAGAAGGAGCTGGGCGAGAAAACCCAGCGGGTGCTCACCGGCTTTGCGGCGGGTGTTATGGTGGCGGCGTCCATCTGGAGCCTTCTGATCCCGGCGATGGAGCAGTCCGAGTCCATGGGAAAGCTGGCCTTTACCCCTGCGGCGATCGGCTTCTGGCTGGGCATCCTGTTTTTGCTGTTTTTAGATCGGATCATTCCCCATCTGCACAGAAACAGCAAAGAACAGGAGGGCCCCCACGTGGGGCTGAAGAATACGACCATGCTGCTGTTTGCGGTTGTGCTTCACAATCTGCCGGAAGGAATGGCGGTTGGGGTTGTCTATGCCGGGCTGAAAATGGGAAATGACGCGGTGGCGCTCAGCGGAGCCCTGGCGCTGTCCATCGGTATCGCGATCCAGAATTTTCCCGAAGGGGCAATTATTTCCATGCCGCTGCGGGCACGGGGCATGTCAAAAGCAAGAGCCTTTGTATACGGCGTTCTATCCGGCGTGGTGGAGCCGGTGGGGGCGGTGCTTGTCATTATCGCATCGGGCTTTTTAGTGCCTGCGCTGCCGTATTTTCTGAGTTTTGCGGCCGGCGCCATGATTTATGTCGTGGTGGAGGAACTGGTGCCGGAAATGTCCCAGGAGCCCCATTCCAACATCGGAACCATCGCCTTCGCAACGGGGTTTACGGTGATGATGATACTGGATGTGGCGCTTGGATAGGAATGATGTGCGGTGTGCTGAAAGGGCACTCGCGGAACAAATAAAAAAACAGTGAGTGCCCATGAAGCACACAAGACAATTTGCAGACGCGAGGCGGCTGGAAATTTGTCTTAGGGCAGGGTGTGCTGAAAGGGCACTCGCGGAACTAAAATAGGAGAACAAATATGAATTCAACAATCAAAAGATACGTGCTGCTGAATATTTTACTGCTGGTATTTTCACTGAGCAGTGTCTGCAGTAAACTGGCGGCGCAGGAAGAAGTAATGAGTTTTAAGTTTATTATGATGTACGGGTTTGTCGTTATGCTGCTTGGAGTCTATGCGATTTTCTGGCAGCAGATCATAAAGAACATGCCGCTGACGGCGGCGTATGCAAACCGGGCTATCACGGTGTTCTGGGGGATGCTGTGGGGGCTGATTATTTTTAAGGAGAAGATCACGCCGGGAAAAGTGGCGGGGGCGGTACTGGTGGTCGCCGGTATTATTCTGTTTGCGCTGTCTGATAGGGAGGAGAAAGCATGAATACATATATGTATGCATTGTTGATACTGGCAGGTACGTTTATTGCGGCGATATCGCAGGTGATGCTGAAAATCGAGGCGAACAAGCCACACAAATCTCCCCTGCAGGAATACCTGAATCCGCTGGTTATTACGGCCTATGTGCTGTTTGTGGGGACAACCCTTCTGTCAATCCTTGCCTACAAGGGTATCCCGCTTTCCATGGGACCGATTCTGGAGGCGACCAGTTATTTTTATATTACAATCTTCGGGGTAAAGATCTTCGGGGAAAAAATGAACAAAGGAAAGGCTGCCGCACTGGTCCTGATCATCTGCGGGATTGTGGTGTATTCGCTGTTTGGCTGAGATGGATAGGGGCATTGCGGGCAATATGGCCGGATTGTGTGAGGAACCGGACATAATCATGAAAAAGCGGAGAAGAAAATAAAACCGGAAAAAGTGAGGAAGATATGGGAAAAGAGGAACTGACGCCCAGCGAGAGCGAGTGGCAGGTAATGGAAGTGCTGTGGGAAAGCGGAGGGGCAATGACTTCATCGGAGGTGATCGGGCGGCTTCGCGGCGGAAGCGGCATGAATCCGAAGATGGTACGGGTGCTGATGAACCGGCTCTGCCAGAAAGGGATTCTGGCGTACAGGGTGGACGAGAAGGATACCCGCATCTATCATTATTATCCGCTGAAATCAAGGAAAGAATGTCAGCAGGAAAAAAGCAGCCGATTTGTTGAGAGTTATTTCGCGGGAAATCAGATGGGGGCGGTGGCGGCGCTGATCGGCAGCGCGGAACTGAATGAGGAGCAGATCAGGGAACTTGAGGATATCCTGCGGCGCAGCAGAGAGGAAAGACTATGATATGGGAGTGGCTCTGCAAGGCAGGTGATGTGATAAGCTGTATATTGTGTTATGATACCGTGAACCTGGGGAGAGGGCTTTTCTTCTCTTTTCCTTTGCTTGCTCTTGTGATGCTGCTTGGGAAACTGCGGCTGTTTCGGAACTGTTTTTGCAGAATGGTTCTTTGGAGTTTTTTTCTCTGGCTTCCGTTTATCGGCGGCCTGAAATTTTTTTATGAGACGAAAATCGGCGTCCGGGGATTTTTATGGTGGGCGGATTTTAACTACAGATATTTCCCGATAGGGCTTGTTTATTTTGTGGTGATCGCAGTGTACGGAGGATATCTGTTTTACGGAAGACGAAAGCTCATATGTGCCGTGAAGAAGATGGAGCGGCTGAGAGAAAATGTCCATATCTGTGACTGCGCGGTAACTCCTTTTGCGGTGGGGCTGTTTTCTCCGAAGATCGTGGTGCCCAGGGTGATGGTCGAAGAATATGACAGAGAGGATTTGGAGACCATATTGTTTCATGAAAAAATGCATATCAGACTGGGACATCTGTGGTGCCTTTTTGTGTGGGATGTGCTCAGAGTGCTGTTCTGGCCGAATTTTTTTATGGTGTTCGGCATGAGGGCGCTGAGAGCGGATTTAGAGGAGATGTGCGATCGGGTAACCATACAGAAAAGCGGAAAAAGTGCCTGGGATTACGGGAGGCTGCTGCTTGCATGCATCCGTCTGATAGGCGCGGCAAAACGTCGTGAGAAACCGGAGGGCGCCGCGGCTTTTGCGGGGGAGGCGGCAGACGGCGCATATCAGGAGATCAGGCGGAGGATTTTAAAGATTGCCGGCTTTAAAAGGTATAAAACAATCAATGCGGTGATGATATTTGCGGTGGGCTTTATGCTGATGGCAGGCGGTTTTTTTGGTATTTACAGAAACTCCTACGCCAGATATACGCTGACGGATGATGTGATGGTGCTCGACGATACGGGCAGCCGGCTTTTGGATGACAGTGAAAGGCTGCGGCATGCCGTATGCATCTATGAGGATAAGGTGGCTGTCAGGACGGAGGAAATGGCGGAGCTGCTGAAGGAGTGCGGGGCGGAGACGGAAGGGATTTACATATTATTCGGCGGCTTTATGAAACAGCCCGGTGTGGGGGGCGGAAGCAATATAGTATATGCCGATATGGCGCAGTTAAACGGTGAAAGGCTTGAGATAGCTTACGAGAAGAATATGGATGCAACGGTGTGGATTTTTATGATGATGTGACGGGCAGGGGGGATTCAATGTCGTTTCGTTAAGCCATTGATTTAGCCGGGAGGGACATAAAATGCGGGGGGGAGCCCGTTAAAAAGCGTCGGCGCTTAGCTGATGTGATATGTTGTGAACTGTAGATGCAAACATTTGCGAAAAACGCTGTATTTAGCGGAAATGCGCATCCGCTAAAATACAACATATGCGGCTGGCTCATTTGTGGTGAATGGAAACTTGCAGATGTTGTGGTAAAGGAAGAAGGTGATAATCCTTTATTCGTATCTGTAAACAGTTTAGCACAAAGAAAGGCGGTTGTATATGGAGATTACATACCATCCAAAGAAAGAGGGAGTGACGGAGCAGCTTAAATCTGATGACTGGCTGTGTTGGCTTCAGAAGATAAACAGCATCAGGAGCAGGGCTGAGGAAGTAGTGCTGCATGATCTGGTATATGCCCTTTGATGTCAATCACTGAAAATCGTACAGGCTGTCGTTTCGAAACGGCGGTCTGTATCTCTGCTAAAATTTTTCAACACAATTCCGGTTTTGTAGCAGGATACGCAGATAATATCAAGACACCGGCTCCGCCTCGCCTGCGGCGGTCTTAACATTATCTGCGTATCCTGCTATGAGGCGGTCAAGGGGAACAAAGTTCCCCCATAGCATTAAAAATGCCAATGGCGGGATTTTACTATAAATGTTGCCGGAATTTCCACTGGATTTGGGAAAATCAGATTGAACTTCCTGTCGAATTATGGTAGTATTTCTTTGGGACTACCAGGATGGTAGGCGGTTAACCCTCTACGGAGGGCTGTGACCCTCCGATTACAATGTATGTTTGATACATAGAAACCCGCAAGGGAATCTGGGAAAGGAGGGCTGAGCCAATGGATATTTTAGGACTTATGGCTGTGTTAAGCTTCGGCTTGACCTGCTTCGGAATAGGATACTCTATCGGTAAGGATAGTAATAAGACACAGAAATAGCCGCCCCGGTCCACAAAACTAAGGCGACTATCTGTCAATTTATAATTCGGGCTAACCGTCTATCGGTAACTCCTGTTGGGCATCTGTTAGCGCAGATGTCCTTCTTTATGTTTAATATACCACAATCTCCAAAGTGCCGCAAGCATTTTTTAGCGGTTATCTGTTTTGTCCCTATTCTTCTTTTCCCTCGATTTGTAGACATTATACCGGTTTTTACATTGTGGACTGCAAAATTCATTCCCTTTCCGGCTTGCGATAAAGGCTTTGTTGCAGCCTTATGGAAAGCTATACATAAAGCCGCTTATGTATAGTGATTTATTATGGAAAGTCTTTTTCCTTTTTCCCATTTTTAAGGGAATCTTACAGAGAAAGACTTTCCATAATTATTAAATGAGTT
>JAAWOG010000023.1 GCA_022799355.1 Lachnospiraceae bacterium
CTTGTTTCATCTGTTTCACAGAAAGCATAGAACTCATACACCTCTGCGACCTGCTTGTACTCATAATTCTTGGTTGTCACAAACAGAATTTTGGAATCTTCTGTCCGGCGCTCCATCTTATAGGCCACGATAACTCTGTAATAACAGCCATTCTGGAGTTGAACATCCTTTGTTGTATAAAATTCGTCAGTATCAGTATCATCAGCGAAAATATCAGACATGAGGATATCTTCTGTCCAGGTAACCCCGTCAAGGGAAGTTTGCAAAATCAATGCTCCCGACAGAATATTGGAATCCAACGTCAGGCCATTTACCTTTTTGGTCTTATCATCGATTAAATGCCACTCGTCCTCTGCATGATTCAATATGCTGGATGAAATCCTGTAGGCAAATGCAGCATTGCCATCACGGACTTCGTAAGCTGGAAATGAGTTCATCTCATCGGATACTTTCACAACGCCCTTAATGGACAATGTGCCAATGGCCGACGAAGTAGATGGGGATGCTTCGCCGATGACATAGTTACTGTCTTTATCCAGATCATATACATTCGCAGGAACAGACAGACTGGTCTTGTTAGCATATGCTATTGTGTTTCCAAACATACAGCAAAATAGCGTCACGAACGCAATGGTCGTGACAGATATTCTTTTTAGATTTCTTGTAATCATATTCCATCCGCATTCTTTCTATAAGACTCTACGTCTTTATATAGTGGTATACATTGTACTCGTCGTCCAAGTCACCTTGTTGTCATCATCGTTGAATTTGTGGTTCAGTTTTATTCTATTCTAGGGCCCTCATTTTTGCAAGAGGAAGTCTATTATCAATACGCTACTTGGCAAGCAGTGTCTTTGTACCCACAAAGACTCGAAACTGCGGCTCCCGGCGTTGCCGGAAACCGTAGTTTTTGCTTGGTGGGACAGCGCCCCAAACTCTTTGAACAACCCCATGGCCGGGGCTGGCTGCGCGTTCGGTTCCCGAACGCTGTTGTTCCTGCGGAGCAGGAACAGGCGAGGCCTACGCCCTTTGGAGAGTCGGAGAAACGGCAAACCCGCTCTTTGCCGCCGCTATCGAATGGCGGCCAGCCGGGGAAGGGACTGTCTGGTTAATTCCCAAATCTCGTTCAGGTGATTTTACGAATTCGTAATCTCTGCCGCATAAACACTCCCGGTTTCGTTCGCTTTCCTGACGTATTGCTCCAGATTATTGTTGCATCTCTGGAGCAAGATGATAAGCTGGCGCACATCTTTCAAATCCATCCTGACGCAGATACCGTCCAGCGTCATCTTGCGGATATAGGCGCTCATGTTCAGAATTCCGGCATCTTCAATCTTGACTTTTATTCGTTCTACCTCTTCCGCAGAAAAGTGAAATTTCAGTTCCTCATTCAGTCTGCTTATGCCCTTTTGGCTTCTTCCTTTGCAAATGAATTTTCAAAAAGCCGGACAGGGGAAGTGAATTTCCCATGTCCGACACATATTCTCTTTGTGTCACAGACAAAAATACCCCCCTGCTATGCAGGGGGAGGGCAAATCTTTAGATAAAAGAAACTCCTGTGTTACTATAAAAGTAGGTCTGCAAACCACAAAAATACAACACAGGAGGTGCCCAAGATGGACACAACAAATAGTTTAGACCATACAAAATGGGAATGCAAATACCAAATAACAAAAGACTAACCTCATTTGGATTAGTCTCGATGTTAGATTACTACACCAAAAGGTGTGTTACTTGTTAAATTGATTGAACCATTCCCCTTATTTTTGATGTTCCAACCGCTGAAAAATCAGTTCATAACCGTCATTGCCATAGTGCAGGGAACGGTTTACCCTGCTGATGGTGGCGGTGGAGGCACCGGTCTTCTCGGCGATCTCGAGATAAGTCTTTTTACTGCGCAGCATTGCCGCCACGTCAAAACGCTGAGAGAGGGATAAGAGCTCATTCACAGTACAGAGATCTTCAAAAAAATTATAGCATTCCTCCTTGGACTCAAGATGAAGGATCGCTTCAAAGAGAAAGTCTACGGCATCGTTTTTCAGTTTATTGTTCATGATATTCACTTTCGCACGATAAAATTTTAAAGTTCTAAACTGATACTATTCTAACACAGGGAAGAAGGGTTCGTAAAGTGGGAAGTGTCAGAAAAATATAAAAATCGTATAAAAATAACTTGTCATCTAGTAATCAAAACTATATACTATAAGAGAGCGCTGTGATTAAAATCAGGCCGCACAACGGGAGGAAATGATAAATGACAATAGATATGCACGACCTGCTTAACAGTATCATCATGAGTCTGGACCGGACGGAACACATTAAGCCGGAGGAACTGCCGAATATCGAGTTATATATGGACCAGGTAACGACATTTATGGAGCAGCGGCTGAAAACGGCAAGCCGTAATCCGGAAGATGACAAGATCATGACAAAGACAATGATCAACAATTATGTGAAAAATCATCTGATGCCGCCGCCGGATAAGAAAAAGTATTCCAGAGAGCACATGCTTCTTTTGATCTTTATCTATTATTTTAAAGGCTTTATGTCCATCGGAGATATTCAGACGCTGATGGAACCTTTAACCGGGCAGTATTTCGGAGAGGATAAAAAGTTTAAGCTGGAAGATATTTACAGGGAAGTTTTCAGTATGGAAAAGGAAGAAATTGACATACTGAAAAAGGATGTGATTAAAAAATTTCGGAAAGCGGAGAGCACGTTTGAGACAGCCCCGGAAGAAGGACAGGAATTTTTGAAGATGTTTTCCTTTATCTGTCTGTTGTGTTTTGACGTGTATCTGAAAAAGATGATGATAGAAAAAATGATAGATAATATCGCGGAACTGAAAAGTCAGAAGGGGACGGAGAAAGAAGAAAAAGAAAAACGCAGACAAAAAAAATAATCCTGCAATAGAAAAAGTTTTCCTATTTATCTAATTTTTATTGTTACAGTTTATAAAGTATCCCGAATATACAAACAACAGGAGGTAAAGTGAGTGGCAGCAGAGCTGCAAGGTGTTTGTAAAAAATAAGGGTGGAAGATTGATAAAAGTGGATGAAGACAATATTAGTGGAAAAGGAACCACTAATGAGGCAAAAACTGGAAGAAGGGATAAAGGGTGCCAGGGAAGTTGAGCTTGTAAAGAGTTTTGATGACTCGCAAAAAGCATTGGAATATGCAAAGGAAAATACGGTAGAGTTTGCGGTGATAGATACGGAGATGCCAGTTATGGACGGATTTTCGCTGGGAAGAAGGCTGAAAGAAATCTGCCCTGGCATTGTGCTTATTTATACAACGGAAAACCGGGAACTGGTTGCGGATGCCATAAAGATGAAAGCGGATTACTGCATTTTAAAGCCTTTTGATATCAGCGATATTGAAGATGCCGTAGAGAGGGCAAAGCTGCTGATCAGGAGACAGAAAAAGAAGCTGACTGCGCAGATGTTCGGAAGATTTGATGTATTTTTAAACGATCAGGTTGTTCATTTTAAAAATGCCAAATCCAAAGAACTGCTTGCCTTATGCCTGGACAGATGCGGGGGATGCGTATCCATGGAAGAAGTGATCGATAAACTGTGGCCTGAGAGAGCTTATGATGAAAGGGTAAAAAGGCTTTACAGGAAAGCGGTTATGAATCTGCAGGAAACATTGAAGGAAAAGGGAATTACCGAATTTTTTCAGACAAAACGGGGAAGTTGTAATATCCGCAGAGAAGAAGTGGAATGCGATTACTACACGTATTTGGTGGAACCTGATAAGTATGAGAAGATGTTTCAGGGAGAGTATTTATTTGATTACAGTTGGGGTGAGGAAACCCTTGCGTATCTGATGAATGCGTATTAAATCATTTGCATAAGAGATGTGATGGCGGTGTGAATGAAGAAAAAAAGAAATTGGTTTTTGCCGGGGATTTATGCATTAGTGGCTGTTATGAATGTACTGTCATGGTACGGTGAAGGCTTTGGCGACAGAGTACGCCTTAGCATTTTTCAGGTAACACAAATGATTCAGGGGCGGATCAGCAGCCTGTTTCCCTTTTCTGTTGGGGAACTTCTGCTGATCCTGGCGGCTTTACTGTTAGCAGGGGCATTGATTCTGGAGGCCATTATGTTTATAAGATGGCTGGCGGAAAGCCTGAGATGGAGCGCCTGTGGGGCGGATAAAAGAGAGCTGCCTGCGGACAGCAAAAAGGGAAAAAATCTGAAAGCTTTTGCGGGAAGATACTGCCACGTCTTATTGTGGCTGGGCGGAATCGTTTCCGTTGTCATGTCGATAAACTGTTTTCTGCTTTATCACTGCACTGGCTTTCAGGAGAACTATATGCCCGGGGAGAGGCGGGAATATAAGGTGGGCGAGCTGGCGATTTTAAGGGACTATGTGGTCGGACAGTGTAATGAGCTGGCGGAGCTTATGGAACGGGATGAAAACGGATATATTGTTTACCGGGAGGATATGGGGCTTCGGGCCGTGGAAGAGATGAGGCGGTTAGGGGATGAGTATCCTTTGCTGGACGGGTATTATCCGGCGCCGAAGAGGCTTACTTTTTCCGGCTTTTTCAGTCAGCAGTATATGATGGGGTATTATTTTCCGTTTACCATGGAGGCGAATTACAATGGGAAGATGTATATTGCCAATGTACCCTCTACCATGTGCCATGAACTTTCCCATGTAAAAGGATTTATTTATGAGGATGATGCAAATTTTATCGGGTATCTGGCGTGCATCACATCGGAGGATGCCTTTTTCCGTTACAGCGGGTATCTGAGCGTGCTGGATTATCTGAACAGAGATTTGTATGAAAGCCTGGGATACTCCATGGAGACCTATGCGACCTATGAGACATTGAGTCCGCTGGTTGAGCGGGATAAGATTTTTCTGACAAAGGAAGCATGGGAGGAGGTGGAGAGCAGGGCGGTACTCGATACGGAGACCGTGAAAAAGGCATCCCGCGGGTTTCTGGAGACGAATCTGCAGATAAACGGGATAGAAGAGGGTGTTGCCAGTTACGGCGATGTGGTGGAACAGCTTTTGATATACTATGACGGGGCGTTATATTGAGGAAATCGCAGGCGGTGATGCTGGAAGGCAAAGCTGCTGTGGAGAATCTGCGATTTTGTGGGAAGATGTGTTTCTTTTCAGATTTTTTTGGTTGACTTATGCTGCAGTGTGAAAGGGGACAGACGTTGCATGGGAAATATAACGGATTATGTAAATAACTTTCAGCATACATTTCGGGAGAGTGCATTCAGTGAGGTGGATTCTCTTGTTTTATGTCAACTCAGCTATCTGAAAATGAAACATTTGATTCCCGGGTTGGAGGACGGAGCGGATTTTCTTTTGTTTCGGGAGATTGCCGCGAAAGAACATGAGGAGCAGATCTTTGCGGACGAAAGATATCGGGAAGATAATCAAAAGCTGGTGGAGGCGGTTTTAAGGAGCAGGCGCTTTGCGGAACTTAAACTGAATTATTATATCGATATTCTGGATAAGGAGATGGAGATACAGTTTTCAGCCGTTACCTGTTGTGCCGGGGAGGATGCGGACGGAAAGCCCATCTTCTATATTGCCTACCGCGGCACCGATGAAAATCTGGTGGGCTGGAAAGAGGATTTTACGCTGGCCTTCTCCGAACCGGTGGTGGGACAGCTCTATGCGGCAAGGTATATGCGGAAGGCGGCGGGGCACCTGCCGGGGGATTTTTATCTGGGAGGGCACTCCAAAGGCGGGAACCTGGCTGTCTTTGCGGCAATGAGCAGCTCCGCGGCGCTGCAGGAGCGGATCAGGGAGGTTTTCAGCCACGACGGCCCGGGCTTTAAGCCGCAGGTTCTGGAGCGTTATGAATATGAGAGGATCTCAGAGAAGGTAAATAAGATTCTGCCGGGATCTTCCCTTGTGGGGATGCTTCTGGAAAACGGGAGCGCCTATCATGTAGTGGAGAGCAGCTCATTCGGACTCTGGCAGCACAATCCTTATACCTGGGTGGTAGATCCTGAGGAGGGATTGTTCCTGCACAGGGAGGATCTGAAAAATGGGGCAAAATTCATGGATACGGCTGTGACGGACTGGATTCTCGGTCTGGATGATGAGCAGGTGGGGCGGTTTTCCGACGTGCTGTTCAAGGTGCTGGGGGCGTCTGAGGCGGATAATCTGATCGATTTTAAAAATGACTGGAAAAAGAGCCTCTCCGGTATTTTGCAGGAACTGAAAGAGTTAGATGAGGAAACGAGAACGGAGATAGAGGATATCCTTAAGGAGCTTTTTGACATTGCCGGACAGATGACAAAAAGGGAGATCCAGAGCAGGATACAGGAGGGATTTCAGGGGATACAGGAAAAATTTTCTCGAAAAAAAGAAAAAAAGTGAAAACAGGTATTGACAATTAAGAGGTGAGTGTGTAAAATAATATTTGTTCGGTTCGCAGAAGTGGCGGAATTGGCAGACGCGCAGGCTTCAGGTGCCTGTTGTAGCAATACAGTGAGGGTTCAAGTCCCTTCTTCTGCATAAAAAAGAATCCTTTCTCAGGATTCTTTTTTTATGCTTAGAGGATGGTATCCACGCCGTTTACATTCACCTGTTCGTCCTCCTCCACGGGAATGATCAGGCATTTTTGCCCGTCTATAATCTCGGATTTAATAAGCGGCGCTTTTTCCGGTCTTACCCGGAGCACCACATCGGAAGAGGCGGCAGCGGAAATATCGTCGGAGGTATCATCGGAAGCCGCTTCTTCTCCGGAAGATAGGAAAGTTTTTTCGGCAAGTTCTTTCTGTAGGTTTTGAACCTGGAGACGGAGCTGTTCTTCTTCCTTTTTTTTCGCATTTTTTTCCAGCGCTTTTTCGTCGATCAGATTTTGCAGCACGGGAGGCTGTGCGTCAAACTCCCGGGAGATCCCGTCACGGATATGCTGTGCGGCCTCCCCCTTTATCTGATGTGCGGCAAGTACCTCATCCACCAGCTCGCCGGTCAGAATAACAGGTTCCGGCTCTTCATAAATTTCATCTTCTTCGGGACAGGTGATATCCTGAAAACTTTCCTGTAATTGCAGAAGGACTTCTTCACAGTCATCCCTGACGGGTGCCAGCGCCTGTTTTACAATGGAGGAAAAGATCTGCTGCTCTTCGGTGGCGGTGCGTTTGCTGCCGCAGCCCAGTACATGTTCCACAAAATCCGGGCGGGAGTCTTTGGTATCTTTAATATAATAGATCAGAGAGTGGATATCGCTGCTTCTGTCGGAAAAGGCAGGAAAAATAAATCCGGTGTCAGGGGCGCCGACCACCCAGTCGCGGACGCGGGCGCCAATCCTGTTTTCTTCTTCCCGATACCCCAGCCCGGGTTTCGAGAGGGTGACGGGGCAGATGGCGCAGAGCAGGTAATCAAAAACTTCCTCGGATTCATCCAGTTTTAAGCCATCGTTAGTTTTGGTGATAACGTCATAGGCGTCTTTAAAGAGCAGGATCAGATAATTTCCCGCAAAATCGTAATGCTCGATCACAAGATCGTAAAACCGCTCCAGCAGCTCCTCGTTTTTTAAGCCGCTTTCTTTGATGCCCATCAGAAACTGCTGCCTGCCGCCGGGGGCTTCTTCTTCCGCGGGAAAGTCAAGCTGCAGAAGGTTATTGCCAACGGTACCGGAGAGACACTTTCTGGAGAGATCCAGATATTTGTAAAATTCTTCGTCGTCCAGGTTCAGGAAGGTTTCCGAGAACGTCAGGACTTTGTTTTGATTGCCGTCCACATAACAGCCGCAGAGCTTTGTGATGGAACAGTCGGTTTTGTTCAGTCGTTTTTTGAGTTCAAGAATATCTTTTTTTGTCATAATCTTCATCCATCCTTTCTTTGAAAAAGTATAGCATAAAAATTGTCGAAAAAAAATAATAGATTCCTGGCGGAAAAAGTTGTATGATGGTAGTGTGACAATCGTAATATGCGTTGCAGCGCAAAAAAAGAAAGGAAACTGAGATATGAAGAAATGGAAAACAAAATTATGCAGTGCGGTGCTGGCGTCTGTTATGGCGGCAGGCCTCTTTATGGGCACATCCTTAAGTGCGGAGGCGACAGCGGAGGCTCCGGTGGTGAGAAGCGTTTACACGAATGAGCCGGTGACGGCAGCGCAGGCATCTCTTCGCCCGATCGCGGTTATGATGCCTACGGATAAGGTGGCGCAGCCTTCCTACGGGATTGGAAATGCGGAGATCTTATATGAGATCATGGAAGAGGGGAATATCTCCCGTCAGATGGCAATCATCCCCAACTGGCAGGGACTGCCTCAGATCGGCAACTTAAGAAGCTGCAGGCTCTATTACATCTATGCGGCGAAAGAATGGGATCCGATCCTGATTCATTTCGGCGGCGTGTGCTATATGCAGGGCGTGATCGATGCCCCCGATGTGAATAACCTTTCCGGTACATACGAGTACGGTACGGGCGGTGCTACGCCGGGTTCCGGTTATTTCTACCGCACTTCAAACCGTAAAGCGCCTCATAACGCCTATATCAGCGCGGATGGCATCCAGAAAGCATGTGCGAAACTCGGCTATCAGACAACGGTACGCGAGGGTATCTATAACAGCAAACACTTTACTTTTGCGGAAGGTGTAAACACGCTCGAACAGTATGGTGCACAGGCGGCAACGGCAAATGTGATCGACCTCTCCAAAGTATTTGAGTATACAAAGAGCTCTCTCCAGTATGATCCGGCTTCCGGGCTGTATCTGAAAAAACTGCATGGCAAACCGCAGACGGATGGACTGACAGGACAGCAAATTGCTTTCGCAAACGTGATCGTGCAGAATACCACATGGGCACCCATCGATGCAAAGGGTTATCTGGCATTCCAGATGATAGACAGCATACAGGATGGCTATTACTTTACAAAGGGGAAAGCGATCCATATCAGATGGGCAAAGACAAGCGATTATGCACCGACAAAATACTTTGACGACAACGGGAATGAGATTCAACTCAATACCGGAAAGACCTACATCGCCGTTGCACAGGCGGGAAAACCGGTGGTATTTTACTAAGGCGGATGAGTCGGGAATAAAAACATGATTTATAAATGCAAAAACTGCGGTGGAAATACGGTATACCACCCGGATAAGAAAAAGATGTACTGTCCTCACTGCGAGGGAACGGACAGCGAGGAAGAAGTCAAAGCATCGTCAATAACGGAATGTGCAAACTGCGGGGCGCCCCTGGAGGTGTCCCGCTATACGTCTGCCTGCAGGTGTGAGCACTGCGGCTGTTATGCGATACTGGAAGAGAGGGTGGAGGGGGAGTATACGCCCCATCTGATTCTGCCCTTTCAGATATCAAAAGAAAAAGCGGTGGAACTGTTAAGAAAAGAGTTTCAGAGCAGATATTTTACCCCGGCCACGTTCCTTTCGACGGCGACGTTAGAGGGCATGGAAGGGATTTATGTGCCCTTTTTCCTCTACGATTATGTGGGGACCTTTGATTATGCCGGAACGGGGACAAAGGTGAGAAGCTGGCGCAGAGGCAATACGGAATATGTGGAGACTTCCTGGTTTCGGGTGGAGCGGAATCTGGAGATTGATTTCGACAGGATTCCGGTGGATGCCTCCATCGATATGAATGATGCCATGATGGATCTGTTAGAGCCCTATGATCCGGGGGCGCTGGAAAGCTTTCAGAAAAAGTATATGTCCGGCTTCGAGGGAGAAAGATACAGCGAGGGGATGATGTCGCTTGAGCGGCGGGCTTTGGAAAAAGCCAGAAGAGATGCGGAGGAGCTGCTGCGTGAGACGCTCTCCGGCTATACCGCGCTCCATGCCGACAGGAAGCATCTCAATCTGGACAGACAAAAGGCGGAGTATGCGCTGCTTCCGGTGTGGGTGTATTACTATAACTGGCATGGGCAGAAATATGCTTATTATGTGAACGGGCAGAGCGGGAAAGTGCTGGGAAAGACACCGGTTTCCAAAGGGAAGATGTTAGCTTACGGCGGAACGCTCTGGGGGTTTCTGTTCCTGGCGATGCTGCTTGCCAAAATGATTTTGGAGGTGCTCTGAGATGCGGGGATTTTTCAGGAGATTTAAAGTCTGGCTGATCATTCTGGGGATTCTGGCCGGGATCTGGTTTATCATATCGGGGCTCCACAGCGCCATCGGAACGCTGAAAAACGGCAGCAGGCAGAATACGGAATGTACGACAAAAGAGAGGGTATTTGATCAGGCGGGGATTCTGACGGAGAAGGAAGAGGAAAAGCTGCGGAAACTGATTGCAAAGAGGGAGCGGCAGACCGGTTGTGATATTGTGCTGGTGACGCTGAACGAATCTCTGAAAGAGTATGCCTATGCACAGAAGGAGTATATCACCGAGGATAAATATGTGATGCTCTATGCGGATGATTTTTATGATGAGCATATGTTTGGCTACGATGAGCCTTACGGGGACGGTGTTCTGCTTCTTGACAATCTCTATCGGGAGGACGACGGCTGGGCCTACAGTTGGCTCTGTACGACAGGAAAGGCGGAGGGAAAATACTCCGGACGCATGATTGACCATCTTCTGGAGAAGAGTTATCGCTTTAGTCTGATCAGTCCTTACTATGGTTATAAGGCTTATATCAACCAGTTTTATCACGACATGAATGGATTCGGGCTGGTCAATGCCAATTTCTCCGTACCGCTTCTTCTGGTATTATCACTTGCGGCGGCGATCGGGTTTGTGGTAATCAACAGAGGGGGAAAAGCGGGAGGAAGGACAACGGACGCAAGAACCTATGTGAAGGGGAAAAAGGCAAAAATAAACCACAGGGAAGATCAGTTTATCCGAAAGGCGGTGGCGCAGCACAGGATTCAGAGCAGCAGCGGAGGAAGCGGCAGCAGCAGAGGCGGCGGAGGTCATCATATATCCGGCGGCGGGAGGTCTCACGGAGGCGGGGGACACAGACATTGAGAAGAAGAGGCTGGGGATGCCATGCGCCCCGTTGGAGTGCGTCATGCGCCCTGTTGGGATACGCCATGCGCCATCCGGAAAAATGCTTTGCATTTCTCCGGATGTGTGGCTATCGCCACATAAAAAAGGCATATACAGATGCTCCTGCGTGTAAACACGCGTCGCTTCTGCATATGCCTTTTTTGCATGGCTCAATGCTAGTCCATTTTGTTCACAGCCAGATTTAATCTTGAGATCTTTCTGGACGCATTGTTTTTATGATAGATGCCTTTTGTGGCAGCCTTATCGATGGTGGATGTGGCAGCAAGCAACGCAGCCTTTGCAGCTTCCTTGTCCTTAGCCTCGATAGCAGCATAAACTTTTTTGATAGCGGTCTTGGTAGCGGACTTGATGGATTTGTTTCTCGCAGCTTTTGTCCGGTTTACCAGGATACGTTTCTTCGCAGATTTGATGTTAGCCAAGATTAATACCTCCAATGATTTCTACTGTTCGTTCGTATTTTTATGATGTTACTTTAGCGAGACACGGACAACTAAGGTAAACATACGCATATTATTTTAAGGTGAGAAAGCGTTTCTGTCAATACATAATTTCGTATTAATTGCCAAAAATATTACTATTCAGCCCTTTGACTGAATAAAAATGTAAGAGGAAAGATAAGGTAGGGTTACTTATGGGGATTCAGGTAAGAACAGACCTTGCGTTAGAAGCGAAGGAGACGGTGCAGAAGCCGGACGAGGAGATACGGGGCGTCCGTGTGGAAGAGGAAAAGGATACGGAAAATGAGATCTATATCACGAGGGTGATTATAGAGACAAAAAACGGCGCGAAGACCATGGGAAAGCCGATGGGTACCTATATCACATTGGAGGCGCCAAGGATGGCAACGCCGGATGAGGATTACCACCGGGAGATCTCGGAGAAGGTGGCGGACCAGATTCGGGAACTTCTGCCGGATGAGAAGGAAGAACTCTCGGTTCTTGTGGTAGGGCTCGGCAACCGGGATGTGACGGCGGATGCGTTAGGTCCCAATGCGGCTGATCAGCTTCATATTACAAGGCATGTGGTCAGGGAGTTCGGGAAGGCGGCATATAATAAGAATAAAATGCATATGATCAGCGCCATTGTACCCGGCGTTATGGCAAAGACCGGCATGGAGACCTGCGAGATTATCCGCGGAGTGGTGGAGGAGACGCATCCGGATGTGATCATTGCTATCGATGCGCTGGCGGCGCGAAGCACGAAACGGCTGAACCGGACGATACAGATCACGGATACCGGAGTACAGCCCGGTTCGGGAGTGGGAAACCACCGTCACGCGCTGACACAGGAGACGCTTGGAGTGCCTGTGATCGGGATCGGCATACCGACGGTTGTGGACGCGGGGACCATTGTGGGGGACGCGGTGGAACAGGTGGAGCGGGAGGTGCTGTTCTGTTCGGAGGTCCATGCCCTGAAAATGGCGGAACTGCAGAATATGTATGTGACGACAAAAGATATCGATGATGTGGTAAACAGATTAAGTTATACGGTATCGGAGGCAATCAATATTGCATTGGAAATATAATGAGAACAGGCAAAAGGCGACTTTTCTGTTTTCCCTGTCCGCGGCGGTATTTCTGATACTGCTCATCCCGGCGGGGGAACTTGTAAAAAAAGTGTACGGGCAGCTTTTACCGACGGCTGCCTTTTGCATGGATACCCTTGCCTATGGAGAGCGGAGCATTACGGCGGAGGGGAAAATGATGGATATGATATCACGGGAGATGCCGCTGTACAGCTACAGCATTTCCTATTTCGGGGACGGCATGATGAACCAGTATTATAAGGAATATGTGGAGATTCTGATGCAGGAGGCACAGGAGGGAACAGGGGAGGACATGTCGGGCGGCGGGGAGCTGGCGGCCGGGGGCAAAAGCGAATCCGGACAGGAGCAGGACGGCAGCGGCGGTGAGGGAGGGGCGGGAGAGATGGCAGGCAATGGGGAAAACGGCGGCGGAAGCGGAGAAGGCGCCGGGATATCCGGAAACGGTGACGGGCAGAGCGGGCTGATCATTGAGGAGATGGAGAATGAGCAGGACGGGGAGTTCAGGCTGAACGAGGAAGGTTCCCATTTTATGATCACCGACGGCAGTTCAAATGCCGCGGACAAAGAGGCGTACAGGGCTTTGATACATACGGAGAAGGCACAGAATATTTCCCTGGAGGATTATCAGGAGTTTGAAGAGTTTGTGGGGAAATTTTATACGGTGGATGCCAGCACCTATACGACGGCGGAAGAACTGAACGCAAAAAAGCTTTCTTCTGCGGATATGAAGATAGCGAAGCAGGGAGCAGGTCCTCAGATCCTGATCTATCACACCCATTCTCATGAGGGATATGCGGATTCCGTGGCAGGGGATGCCTCCACGACGATTGTCGGCGTCGGGGAACATCTTTCGCAGATCCTGCAGCAGGAGTACGGTTATCAGGTGCTTCATCATACGGGCGTGTATGATGAGGACAGGGATTACGCCTATTCTAATGCGCTGCCGGCACTTGAGCAGGTACTGATTGAAAATCCCACCATAGAAGTGGTTATTGATCTGCACCGGGATTCGGTGGCGGCGGATACAAGGCTTGTGACCGAGATCGAAGGGCAGCAGACGGCGCGGTTCATGTTCTTTAACGGTTTGTCAAGGGTGCGGGAGATCGGAGAGATCAGCTATCTTCCGAATGAAAACCTGCAGGGCAATCTTGCCTTTTCGTTTCAGATGCAGAAGGCGTGCGAGGAATACTATCCGGGACTGACACGGAAAGTTTACTTAAAAGGGTACCGTTACAATATGCATGTAAAGCCGAGGACATTGCTGGTAGAGTTAGGAGCTCAGAATAATACGCTGCAGGAGGCGATGAATGCCTGCGGACCTTTAGCGAGGGTGCTGGATATGGTGCTTAGCGGGGGAGGGTGAGTCTATGTAAGAATATTTTTCCAGTTTCTTTTTTGATAACCGATTCTCAAGATGATAATTGTTTTGGTATTTTCGATGATTTTATAGAAAATGTAGTAATTTTTGTAGGGCATACAACGAATATCCTGTTTTTGTAAAATAGTATCCTGAACGAGTGGAAATTTATAAGGAAAAAGCTTTAACTGTGAGATAGAAGTTTTAAGACCTTTGATGAAATCTCTTGAAATGTCAGGTTTTGATAATGAGAAATGGATATAATCGCCAATTTCGGTGATATCGTCTGCTGCCCGCTTAGTAAGGGTTGTACGATATTCACTCATTGGTATGGTACCTTTCTTCTAATTGATTAAAAACCGTGTCGGAATCAAGCAGCCTGTTATAATAGATATCCTGTAAACCTTCCCTGATAAAACTGCAAAGTTCCATTTGAGTGGCTTCTTCTTTTAAATAATTGACAGTTGCTTCCATAGGGGAAACCTCCTTTCGTGTTAACGGTGGATTGATATGGAACATACGTTAAAACTGCTACGTATTAAAATTCAATGTATCATATTCAAAATGGTTTTGCAATGGGGAATTTGAGGGAATTGAGAAAAAAAGTTTGCCGATTCCGCAAAAGATTGATATACTAGTGCGTGAACACTTTTGCTTGGGAAATTCAGGAGGTATCAGATGTCTCAGACAGATCAGAGCAGGATCAGAAACTTTTGTATCATCGCGCACATCGATCACGGCAAATCCACGCTGGCGGATCGGATCATCGAAAAGACCGGGCTTTTGACCAGCAGGGAGATGCAGGACCAGGTGCTTGACAATATGGACTTGGAGCGGGAGAGGGGCATAACGATCAAGGCCCAGACCGTGCGGCTTATCTATCAGGGGAAGGACGGGAACGAATATATCTTCAACCTGATCGACACGCCGGGACATGTGGATTTTAACTATGAGGTGAGCCGGGCGCTGGCGGCATGCGACGGGGCTATCCTTGTGGTGGACGCGGCACAGGGCATCGAGGCGCAGACGCTGGCGAATGTATATCTGGCGCTGGACCATGATCTGGATGTATTTCCGGTGATCAATAAGATCGATCTGCCCAGCGCAGATCCGGAACATGTGATAGAGGAAATTGAGGATGTCATCGGGCTTGAGGCCCAGGATGCGCCGCTTATTTCCGCAAAGAACGGCATCGGTATCGAGGACGTGCTGGAACAGGTGGTGGAGAAAGTGCCGGCGCCTGCGGGAAGCGTGGATGCACCGTTAAAGGCGCTGATCTTTGATTCCGTCTATGATTCCTATAAAGGTGTGATCGTTTTTTGCCGTATTCGGGAAGGCGGGGTGAAAAAGGGCACCCGCATTAAGATGATGGCCACGGGCGCCACGGCGGAAGTGGTGGAAGTGGGCTATTTCGGTGCGGGACAGTTTATTCCCTGTGAGGAACTGCAGGCCGGGATGGTGGGTTATCTGACCGCTTCCATTAAAAACGTGAAGGATACCCGGGTGGGCGATACGGTGACGGATCTGGACAACCCCTGCGCGGAACCGCTGCCCGGTTATAAAAAAGTAAACCCCATGGTATATTGCGGCATCTATCCGGCAGATACCAGTAAATATCCTGATCTGCGGGACGCGCTGGAAAAACTGCAGTTGAATGATGCGGCGCTGTTCTATGAGCCGGAGACGTCCCTGGCGCTGGGCTTTGGTTTTCGATGCGGGTTCCTGGGGCTGCTGCATCTGGATATTATTCAGGAGCGGCTGGAGCGGGAGTACAATCTGGATCTGGTGACTACGGCGCCGGGCGTTATCTATAAAGTATATAAGACAAGCGGAGAGATGATTGAGTTGACCAATCCCTCCAATCTGCCTGATCCTTCGGAGATTGATTATATGGAGGAGCCTATTGTCAGCGCGGAGATTATGGTGACAACGGAGTTTATCGGCCCGATCATGCAGCTTTGTCAGGAGAGGCGGGGGCGCTATATCAGCACCGAATATATCGAGACTACAAGGGCGCTTTTGAAATATGAACTGCCTTTAAACGAAATCATATACGACTTTTTTGACGCGCTGAAATCCCGTTCCAGGGGTTATGCGTCCTTTGATTATGATCTGAAAGGCTATGAGACATCGAAACTGGTGAAGCTGGATATCCTGATCAATAAGGAGGAGGTGGATGCCCTTTCCTTTATCGTCCATGCGGACAGTGCCTATGAGAGAGGACGGAAGATGTGTGAGAAGCTGAAGGAGGAGATTCCAAGGCACTTGTTCGAGATTCCGATTCAGGCGGCGGTGGGCGGCAAGGTGATTGCCCGAGAGACCGTCAAGGCAATGCGGAAGGACGTACTGGCAAAGTGCTACGGCGGCGATATCACGAGAAAGAAAAAGCTTCTGGAGAAACAGAAAGAGGGCAAGAAGCGGATGCGCCAGGTGGGAAATGTGGAGATCCCGCAGAGCGCGTTTATGAGCGTGCTGAAACTGGATACGAGAGATTAGGGGGGCCATGAGGCGATATACCCATCCGGTCAGGATTGGTATGTGATGAACCTTCTTATGGGGGTGGAATAATACGGTCATATGAAGAAGAAAAAAGTAATAGCGGCAGGTCATATCTGTCTTGATATTACGCCTGTTTTTCCGGGTACCGGGGCGGAACATCTTGAGGATGTTCTGTCACCGGGAAAACTGGTGGAAGTAAAGGAAGCGGACGTGCATACCGGCGGCTCCGTTGCCAATACGGGACTGGCAATGAAAATACTGGGCGCGGACGTTACGTTGATGGGAAAGATCGGCAAAGACGCATTCGGGGATATGATCCTCACCGTATTGAAGAAGTACGACGCCGCGTCGGGAATGCTGCTTTCCGACGATTTTTCCACATCCTATTCCGTAGTAGTTGCGGTGCCGGGGATTGACAGGATCTTTCTGCATAATCCCGGCGCCAATAATGCATTTCGGGCGGATGACATTCCGGAGGATATTCTGAAAGGTGTATCACTGTTTCATTTCGGATATCCGCCGATCATGAAAGTCATGTATGAACATGACGGAGCGGAACTTGTGAAGCTGATGCAGCGGATGAAGGCTGCGGGAATTGCCACGTCCATGGATATGGCGGCGGTTGATGCGGTATCTGAGGCAGGGAAGGCTGACTGGGAGAAGATACTGAGAAAAGTGCTTCCTTCTGTGGACTTTTTTGTGCCGAGCGTGGAAGAGTTGTGCTTTATGCTGGACCGCGGGCGTTTTGATGAATGGCAGCAAAGGGCAGGCGGCGGGGATATCACCCGGTTTCTTGATATTGATTCGGATATAAAGCCGCTGGCGGATAAGTGCATGGAGTTCGGCGCGAAGGTGCTGCTGATCAAATGCGGAGCACCGGGGATTTATTACCGCACGGCAGGCAGAGAGGCGCTTTGCCGGATCGGCGGAGATCTTATGCCAGAGCCGGAAAAATGGGCGGATCTGGAAGGTTTTGAGAGAAGTTATGTCCCGGAGAGAATCGCATCTGGGACGGGCGCCGGGGACACCAGCATAGCAGCATTTCTGACGGCGGTGCTGGAGGGCTGTACGCCGGATGAGTGCCTGCGCCTTTCGGTGGCAACGGGAGCTTCGTGTGTTGCCTCCTATGATGCGCTGAGCGGGTTAAAGACTTTTGACGAACTGCGGGAAAAAATAGGACAGGGATGGAAAAAACAGATTCTGATTTGATAAGGGTGATGAGATGTTAGTAAATATGAATGATATGCTGCTTCCGGCTAAGGAAGGCGGTTATGGCATTGGATTTTTTAATGCGGTGAATGTGGAGATGGCGCGTGCCGTGATAGAGACGGCGGAAGAACTCCATGCTCCGGTGATGGTGGGGACGGCGGAGGTGCTTTTGCCGGTGACAAGACTGGAGAGGGTGGCAGAATATCTGATTCCGATGGCAAAAAAGGCGAGTGTGCCCGTGTGTGTTCACTATGATCACGGTCTGACCTTTGAGAGATGTATGGAGGCTTTGAAGCTTGGTTTTACATCCGTTATGTATGACTGCTCCACCGCTTCTTATGAGGAGAATGTGGGAAAGGTTGCGGAGATGGTGAAGATCTGTCATGCTATGGGCGTGACGGTGGAGGGAGAACTTGGTCATGTAGGCGATAATGCGGGAGCGGGTAAGCTGGAAAATCCGGACGATTATTTCACGGATCCCGATACTGCCGCAGATTTTGTCGAAAAAACAGGGGTGGATGCCTTGGCTGTCGCGGTGGGCAATGCCCATGGGGATTATGCCTTTCCGCCTAAGCTGGATTTTGAGCGGATTCGGGTGATCTCTGAAAAAACAGGTCTTCCGCTGGTGCTTCACGGCGGCTCCGGCCTTTCGGATCATGACTTCCGGGAGGCGGTAAAACTTGGAGTGTCAAAAGTGAATATCTTCACGGATATCGATAAAGCCGGCAAACGGGGAATAGAAGCCGGCATCGCGGCGGGAGAGAAGTCCATGACGGGGCTGATCCCACATGAGATCGCGGAGATGAAGAAGGTTGTAAAAGAAAAGATTCTGCTGTTCGGATCTGCGGACAGAGTGTAGAAATGAAATATGGAAAAAGTAATCATCCTGTGGTAGAATGGCATTGTTGAGTTTGAAGAATGGAGCAATGACGGATATGGACCATATGGGACTGGAAAGGAGCCATCCTGACAGGAGGGCGGAAAAAGAATATTCTGATCGAACAGATAAGGATATGAACGGAGGAAGCGGTGCGGATAAAAAGCCGCTTTCTTTATATGTCCATATTCCGTTTTGCGTCAGGAAGTGTGATTATTGCGATTTTCTTTCGGCGCCGGCTTCGGAAGAGGTGAGAGAGAATTATGTCAATCTTCTTTGCAGGGAGATGGAGAGGGAGGCTGCTCTTTATCCGGATTATCGGGTGGAGACAGTCTTTTTTGGCGGCGGTACGCCGACGGTTTTAAAGCCGGAGCAGCTTGAAAAACTGCTGTGCAAATTAAAGGAATGCTTTTTCATCCGGGAGGATGCGGCCAAAATGCCGGGATCAGAGATCACGCTGGAATGCAATCCGGGTACGGTGGGCGGTGAGGAACTGAAAAAATTGCGGGAGGCAGGTTTTAACAGGCTCAGCATCGGTGCGCAGTCCATGCGGAATGAGGAACTTGAAAGGCTCGGACGGATACATACCCGGGAGGATTTTCAGGAGACATTCCGCCTGGCCAGGGAAGCCGGGTTTCGGAATCTGAACGTGGATCTGATGTCGGCTTTGCCCGGGCAGAGTGTGGAGAGTTATGTAAACTCACTGCGGGAGGTGGTATCTCTCCATCCGGAGCATATTTCGGCCTACAGCCTGATTGTGGAGGAGGGGACGCCTTTTTATGAGCGGTACGGCGAAGCGGATGCCGGAAGGCGGCGCGACGGGGAGGATAAAGATCATTTGCTGCCTTCCGAGGAGGAAGAGAGGCGGATGTATGAAGTAACCCGGGAGATACTTGAGGGAAGCGGGTATCACCGCTATGAAATTTCCAATTATGCCCTGCCCGGTTGTGAATGCCGCCATAATATCACTTACTGGAGAAGAGGAGATTATCTGGGGCTTGGGCTGGGAGCGGCGTCTTTGATGGGGGAGCGCCGTTTTACTAAGAGCAGGGATTTGAGAGAATATGAGAAAATGCCGGAAGAAAAGGAAAACATGCAGCATTTGACCACCCGGGAACAGATGGAAGAGTTTATGTTTTTGGGGCTTCGGCTTATGAGCGGGGTATCCCGCAGAGAATTTTTTGATTATTTTCATGTCCCGATAGAGAAGATATACGGGGAGGTTCTGAAAAAGCTGGAGCAGCAAAAACTCCTTGCCCGGCAGGGCGATGGGATTTACCTGACGAAACGGGGGATTGACGTCAGCAATGTGGTGCTGGCGGAGTTTTTGCTGTCATAGCCGATTTCCCGATTATTTTTCAGGAGTAATATAAATTGACAATAATATCCTGTGCATGATTCCCGAATCCGTTTCCGAACAGCGTAACGCCGCCTTTATTCGGCGTATTTTCCGCTACCTGAATTCTGAAATCAATAAACTGACAATTTTCTATATGCAAATCCGATAAGGAGACTCCGGAGAGGGGCTCTCCGTCTATCGTACAGTTTTTTCCCGAAATACGCAGATGTTTTAACAGACCATATTGGCTCAGATCATCGCTCCACCAGTCCGGCGTATAAAAACCGCGAACGTCCGAAAAATTGCCGGGACAGGTCCATGTTCCGACGGGGATGTGGTTGAGCAGAAAGGTGATATCGCTGGGCCAGACATTGTTGGAGTATGGAAATTCCGAGGCAATTTCCATACTGATCTCGATCATTTGAAGTTTTTGTTCTTCGGAAAGAGAATTGGGAATCTTATATTCTATGAATCCGTCGGAAAACCATAAAAGGGACGCATTGACGCGGTCCGGCTGAACAAAGGAAAGAGGATCATCCAGTTTCCCGACAATCCCGGTGCCGGTAGCCAGGCCGCAGGTCGGTATCACTTCAAAGTTTGTGTAATGTCCCAGCGGAATCTGGGCAGTATATTTAGAGAGGGAACGATAAATTTTCGCAGGGAAGGTAATGGCTATCGTATCTACGGCCAGATGCGGAATTTTCTGCACACCTGACTTGCCGGGGCGTTTTTTGCAGTGGATAAGCCTGGTTTCCTCCAGTTTCTGGATATGTTTCGTGATAATGGCTTTACTCAGCCCCAGGGCTTCGGATAACTCAGTGATATTGTAATCCCGCTCGGATATCAGCTGCAGGATCCGGAGTCTTACATTGCTTGCGAGCGCTTCGTAAACGGGTAATGAATTTTGGGTGATGTCGAGCTGCATGAAAAACCTCCCTGTAAAGTAACTGCATTAAGTATAACATAAAGAAGTTAATTGTAAAGTGAATTGTACAAAAAACAGCATGGTGAAGAATTGGAAAAAATCACCTGATTTTATGTATTATGTGATAAGAATACGATGAAATAAACAAACTGTGCTTTTGTCACTAAATAGTTAATTTAAAAGTTAATCGTTTATAAAAAAGTTAAAATTAATGTTGACAAGTTAAAAAGGCTGTTATAATATAAAAATATCAAAAGAATTTGCACAAAAAAGAAAAAATAGAAATAAATATTTTGTGCAAATTTTTATGAGTGAAATTCAAAGGACGATTTGATTAACTAAAAAGTTAATCAAACACTCAAAGGAGGATGAAACCATGATGAGAAAGAATGTAGGAAAAGCAGGATTATCGTTATGTATGGCGGCAATGCTGGCGGCGGGAGCGCTGACAGGCTGCGGCGGAAATGATGGCGCGGCCGGGGAAGGGCAGACAACTGAAAATGCTGCGGCGGAAAGTACGGCGGATAGTGCGGGCGATGCGGCAGAAGAGAACGCAGAGGCGGCTTCCGGGGAAGAAATCGAATTCTGGAACTTTTTTACCGGGCCGGACGGAGATAATATGAAGGTTATAGTGGACGGATTTAATGCGACAAATCCGGCATATCGTATTAAAAATGTGACGATGGCGTCGGGAGATCTGTATACAAAAATCCCAACGGTTGTAAATTCGGGGGAAGGAATCCCGGATCTGACGATCGTGGATGTGGCAAGGATTCCGATGTTCTATGACCAGGGGCTGCTTGAATCCATGGCGTCGGTTATGGAAAATGCGCCGGAAGTTAAAAAAGAGAATTATAATGCGCTGGTATGGGATACCGGTACTTTCGATGGCGAGCAGTACGCGGTGCCCCTGGATATGGGCGTGATCGGCGTGGCATACAACAAGGACCTGGTAGAGCAGTATGCGCCGGGCGTTCTGGATGATAATCTGATTACGATCGATGAGATCAAGGAGATCATTCCGAAGGCATCGGCGGACGGTATTGTGACGATACCCGTATCTTTCTTCGGATATGAGCAGGCACTGGCGTTGGCAAAACAGGAGGGCGGAGACCTCTTTACGGATGAAAATACGCCGAATATCAACAGCCCTGAATTTACAAAGGCGGTACGGACCTTGAAGGACATCGTTGACCTCGGCGGGTGCAGCGAAGAGGGAGAAGAAAACCTGCAGTTGTTTATGGCAGGTGAAGCGATCTTCTGCCCGGACGGTGTGTGGGACGCCAATGCGCTGAACGCAATTGAAGGGCTGAACTGGGGGATTACAAACTCCATCTGTTACAGCACGGATACGTTCTATAATTTCTCCAACTCCAATCAGTTTGTTATGCTGAAAAATGACAAAAGGAGTGATGAGAAGGAGAAAGTGATCGCTGACTTTTTGGAGTATGTACGTGTAAACGCTCTGGAGTGGGCGCGTTCGGGACAGGTACCTGCCAGCAGCGCGGCGGATGATGAGGCGGAATATGTGGCTATGAACCAGCATTTCTTTGTTTCCGCACCGGAGATGGAGGAGTCCATTCGGTTTAATAATGATAAGTATTCCGGTTATGCGAACGACGCGATCGGCAAGGTGTTCGGAGATATCCTGTTTGGCCATATTGAACTGGAAGAAGGGCTTGCGCAGGCGCAGAAACAGGCTGAGGACAATATCGCGCAGAATAATTAAGTTTTATATGTCCGCCGGGCGGATAAAAGAGCCGGCGTGAAGTAGAACGGAGGTAAAGATATGGGCGCTGACAACAAAAAGTTGAACAGGCGGCCGGGGAAGACCAGGGGTAAGCTGTTACCCTTGGCCTTCATTGGTCCCCATCTGATTCTGTTTGCCGTGTTTGTATTGTTTCCTATATTATATGGGCTGGCAATTTCCTTTACAAAATGGGATCTGATCGGAACGCCTGAATGGGTAGGCCTTGGCAACTATAAAGAGATATTATGCAATGCGGATTCCACGTATCACAAAGATTTTATGGCAGGGCTGAAAAATACCGTGATGTTTGTGGTGTTGAATGTGCCGGTCAGTATTCTGGTACCCCTGGGATTTGCCCTTCTTCTGCATGTGAAAGCAAAGGGGAGTAAGGTGTTTCAGCCAATCTATTACCTTCCGACGCTGTTTTCCATTTCGGCGGTGGGCATTATGTGGATGCAGATGCTGAACAAACGTTTCGGTCTGGTCAGCATGTTCGGGGTAAAAAAGGCACTGACCATTACCAATCCCTGGATGTGGATTATGCTGATCGTCATGTCTGTCTGGTGGACCATGGGAACCAATATGGTGATCTATCAGGCGGCGCTCGGCGGCGTCTCAAAGGATCTGTATGAGTCGGCGGCGCTGGACGGGGCGAACGGATTTCAGAGGATATGGTATATCGCACTTCCTTCGATACGCTTTCAGCTCTTATATACGCTGGTTATCACCGTGGCGGGAAGTTTTAATGTATATGGACAGCCCTTGATGCTGACACAGCAGGGAACCGGAGGAGCGCCCAAGATCACGGTGCTGATTATGACCATCACCAATCTGGCATTCGGTTCGGGACAGTCCATTGCGGGGATGGCATCGGCGATGGCTGTTATTTTGGGAGCCTTTATTTTAGTGGTATCCCTGCTCCAGTTCAGGCTTACGACAAAAGAAGACTAGGAGGATGCGTGATGAGACGAAAGGAAAAGGCGGCGAAAGCAATTGTTTTTCTTGTGACGGGTGTGACGGCTCTTTTATGGATCATACCGATCGTCTGGGCGTTTTTTACCTCTTTTAAGACGGAGACGGAGATCAAGACGAAGGGGTTTGGATTTTTGCCGAAAGAATGGACGTTTGAAAATTATATCAATATTTTCGGGAATACGGATAATGCGCCTATTATCAGATGGTTTGGAAACTCCATGATCATTGCCGTCACCGTGGCGGTCTTGTCGGTGGCGCTCGTATCGGTCACGGCTTACGGCTATTCCAGGCTGAACTTTAAATACCGGGATACTTTGTTTTATATGCTGATGGGGATTTCCCTGTTTCCGAATATTATCAATATCATCCCGCTGTATCAGATGATGACATGGCTGAAGTGGGTGAATACCAATATGGCAATGATCGTGCCGGGGCTGGGAGCCGTGACAAATATTTTTCTGGTGCGGCAGTTTTCCCTGGGCATACCAAAGGAATTTGACGAGGCGGCGAAGATCGACGGGGCCAGGGAGTTTGCGGTTTTCGCGCGGGTTATCCTGCCGATGTTAAAGCCGGTTTTGACGGTGGTGGCGCTGTTTTCCTTTACCGGTTCCTGGAATGATTTCCTCTGGCCTACGATTGTGTTTAACGATGTGGAGAAGATGCCGCTGACGGCGGGGCTTAAGCTTTTAAACGGGGCGTATGGAGGCTTTCAGCTTGGTCCCATTCTGGCGGCGGCCTGTATAGCGATCTTCCCGACTTTTGTATTGTATTTATTTGCTCAGAAATATTTTCTGCAGTCCATGTCTTTGAGTTCCGGCGTAAAGGGATAAGGGTAGATTTATTCTGGGGCCGGATGATTATGGGCAGGAAAGAAAAGGAGAAAAACAATGGCTCTTTATAAAGAGGAAAAAAGCAGGCTGATTTCCTTTCCCCTGGGCGGGATCGGCAGCGGCAGCGTGGGACTTTCGGGCAACGGGGCATTTGTGGACTGGGAGATCTTTAACCGTCCCTTTAAGGGTTCCCGCAACGGCTTCACACATCTGCTGGTGAAAGCGGAGGACGCCCGGGGGGTGCGGGATGTCAGGGTACTGCAGGGAGATTTTCAGGGCAGTGCGGAGGGCGGAGAGACCGTCAATATCAAACGGGGCAACGGTGGTTTTGGTTATGGTTTCGGAAGCTACCGGGGAACCATGGCGGGAGTGCCCCATTTTGAGGAATGTGTTTTTGAGGGTGAATTTCCTTTTGCGAGGCTTTATTTTGCGGACGGAAATTTTCCCGGGAAAGTGGAACTTTTGGCGTTTAATCCGTTTATTCCGCTGAATGATAAGGATTCTTCGATGCCTGCGGCATTTTATGAAGTTGCTTTTGAAAATACAACGGAGGAACGTCTGACATATCGGGCATATTTTTCCCTGAATAATCTGCTTCCCTACGGCAGTACGGAGAACAGGTATTTTTCGGAAGAGGGGGTTCGCGGGCTTGTTATGTCCTCGGGACGCCTGAAAGAGGGGGATCTTCTGTATGGAGGCTTTTGTGTGGCGACGGATGCCTCTGAAGGGGATTACCAGGAATACTGGTACCGGGCGGACTGGTTTGATCCGCTGCAGACTTTCTGGAATGAGATAAATGAGCCGGGAGATCTGAAAAACCGGGTTTATACAGAGGATACAAGAAAGGAAAATCCTGTGGATCTGGACGGGGAAGATATGGGAAGCCTCGGGGCGAAGCTCGATCTGAAACCGGGGGAGAGAAAGACGCTGCGGTTTATGTTAAGCTGGTACTTTCCAAACTGCGAAAATTACTGGAATCCGGAAAAGGATAAAAAGGAGCAGAAGAGGTGGAAGAATTATTATGCGTCCCTGTTTGAGGATGCGAAAGCCTGTGCATTATACGGTTTGAAAGAGTGGAAGAGGCTGTATGCGGAGACTAAGCTTTTTAAGGAGGCGCTGTATCAGACCAGCCTTCCGCCGAAAGCGCTGGAAGCGGTGTCTGCGAATCTGTCCATTCTGAAGTCGGCTGCCTGCCTCAGGCTGGAGGACGGATCGTTTTATGGGTTTGAGGGCTGCGCACCGACGGAAGGCTGTTGTGAGGGTTCCTGTACCCATGTGTGGAACTATGCCTATGCGCTGCCCTATCTGTTCCCGGCGCTGGAGCGTTCCATGCGGGATCTGGAGTATCGCTTCAGCCAGAGAGAGGACGGTTCCATGGCGTTCCGTCTGATGCTGCCTCCGGGAAGGGAGCGCTACGGCTTCAGAGCCTGTGTGGACGGACATATGGGAGGCGTGATCAAGACATATCGGGAATTTCTGCTCTCCGGCGATATGGCATGGCTGGAGGAAAAATGGGAAGGCGTAAAAAAGGCAATTGAGTTCGCCTGGGCAGAGACAAATGAGGATAAATGGGATGCGGATAAAGACGGCGTACTGGAAGGGCGGCAGCATCATACGCTGGATATGGAACTCTTTGGACCGAGCTCCTGGCTGAACGGGTTTTATCAGGCGGCGCTGAAGGCGGGGGCCAGGATGGCTCTGATCCTGGGGCATGAGAAGGAGGCGGAGGAATACCGGGAGCTGTTTGAAAAAGGGAAGGCCTGGGTGGATGAGCATCTCTTTAACGGCAGCTATTATCAGCAGGAGGTGGATCTTTGCGATAAAGGGCTTTTGGAGAAGTATCGTGCAGGGGAGACGTTGGACGGTGCGGATACGGTAGAGGCTTACTGGAATGAGGAGGCGGGGGAGATCAAATATCAGATCGGAAACGGCTCTTCCATAGACCAGGTGATCGGCCAGTGGCACGCCAATCTGATCGGACTTGGGGATATATTTGACAGGGAAAAGGTGAAAAAGGCGCTGTGTTCCATTTATCTGTATAATTTTAAAGAGCCCATCAGAAACTGCTTTAATGCCGCGAGGATCTATTGTATGAACGGGGAGAGCGGTACGGTGATATGCGCCTGGCCGAAGGGGGCGGTGATGCCGAAGATCCCGGTCACATATGCCAATGAAGTGTTCTGCGGCATGGAATACCAGGCTGCATCCCATATGATACAGGAGGACATGGCGGAGGAGGGATTCAGGCTTATCGAAGCGGTGAGGGAGCGGTTCGACGGCAGCAGGAGAAACCCCTTTAATGAGTTTGAATGCGGCAGCAATTATGCCAGGTCGCTGGCAAGCTATGCGCTGATCCCGAGTGTCAGCGGTTACACCTGCGATTTATACAAAAAGATTCTGCGGTTTGCGCCGAAAGTTTGTCGTGATCATTTCACCGGGTTTTTCAGCAATGCGCTGGGCTGGGGATTATACCGGCAAAATACGGAAGGATATTCTATAGAAGTTCTCTATGGGGAACAGCGGATCAGGGCGGTTTATCTGGCGGATTTTCAGAAGCAGCAGGTAAAAGCGGCAAAGAACGGGGAAGCGCTGAGAGCGAAGAAGAGGGAGGAGGGAATCTTTTTTGAGACGGAAGTGATATTGAAAGCAGGAGATGTCTTATTTCTGACATGATTTAAAAATAAAGGAAACGAGGAGAAAAGGTTGAATAAATTCTCTGATGAGTAATTTAGTTCAACAAACTGAACAAGTTCAGTTAGAATTTGTGCCGAAGCGTCACAAATTCCATTGATCGCAGAGCAGAATTTGATATTCTGCTCGCGGTCTCAGCACAAAGCGCTTCAGAATGGAGGAAATAATGAAAAATGAAAGAGTGCCAAGTGTCCCATTGATTACCTGTGATCCTTATTTTTCGGTGTGGTCGCCGGCGGATACGCTTTTTGGAGCGGATACCTGCAGTTGGACGGGTGAGAGAAAAGCAATGGACGGTATTGTGGTGATAGACGGAGAAAGCTACCGGTTTATGGGGCTTTCGGGAGGAGAGAGAAATATGGAGCAGGCAGGGCTCCATATTACGCCAACCAGCTCGTCCTATCTGTTCCGGGGCGGAAATATCAGGCTGAGGATAACCTTTTTAACGCCTCTTTTGCTGACGGAACCTGAACTGATATCAAGGCCCTGCAGTTACATAGCGTATGATATTTCTTCGGAGGACGGAGAGGAACATCAGGTGTGCATGGAGCTGTCCATGGATGAAGGACACTGCTATGACGGGATAAAGCAGAAGGGGATGATCGGCGGCGTTCACCGGATGAAGGGGTATGCGGCGGCATGGATGGGACAGGAGAAGCAGGCGCCCCTTTCCCACAGCGGTGATGATATAACGATTGACTGGGGATATCTCTATCTGGCTGCCTCCGATCAGGAGGGAGTGGAACTGAAGTTTGAAAAAAAAGAAGGACGTTACCGTGTGATGGGTAAGATATCCCTTCTGGCGGCGGCAGAGGTAAAATCGGGCTGTCTGGTGGCGGCTTATGACGATGTGGCGTCCATTATGTATTTCGGAGATATTCGGAAAGGATACTGGGCGAAAGACGGAAAGCATATTCCGGAAGCCATCGGGGAGGCACTTTCGCAGAAAGAGGAACTCTTTGAGAGGTGCAAAAGGTTTGATGAAGAACTGACGGAGCGGACGGAGCGCGTGGGGGGAGAAGAGTACGCCCGGATCTGTGCGCTGGCGTATCGGCAGACGGTGGCTGCCCATAAACTTATCGAGGATAAGGAAGGAAACCTTGTCTTTTTATCGAAGGAGTGCCTTTCTAACGGCTGTATCGGCACGGTTGATATCAGTTATCCCTCCATGCCTCTCTATCTTTTATATAATGCCGAACTGGTAAAGGGAATGCTGCGCCCCGTGCTTGCATTTTCCCGGATGCCGGTGTGGCACTATGATTTTGCGCCCCATGATGTGGGGAGATATCCCTATGTGACAGGACAGGTCTACGGCGTGAAGGAAGAATATGGTTTTCGGGAGCCTCATAAGGGAAAAGTATTTCCGATGTATTATATCTATCCGGAAGGCTCCGACATATATTGTTTGGAGCAGCAGATGCCGGTGGAAGAGAGCGGCAATATGCTGATCATGGCGGCGGCGCTCTCAAAGACGGAGGGAAATGCCGATTTTGTGAAGGAGGCGATGCCGCTTTTCAAAAAGTGGACGGATTATCTTATGGAATACGGGGAAGATCCGGGGAATCAGCTCTGTACGGATGATTTCGCAGGACATCTGGCTCATAATGCGAATCTTGCGGTGAAGGCGATCATGGGAATCTGGTCTTACGGGTTTCTGCTTGAGATGAACGGGGAAAAAGAGAAGGCGGCGTGCTATAAAAAGAAGGCGGCCCAGCTTGCGAAGGAATGGGAGAAAAAAGCGGATGCGGGGGAATATACGGTGCTTGCCTTCGGAAATAAGGAGAGCTGGAGCCTGAAATATAATCTGATCTGGGATATCCTGTTTGAGAGTCGTCTGTTTTCGGCAGAGTTATTTGAAAAAGAACTGGAATGGTATCTGAAAAAGCAGAACAGATACGGGGTGCCGCTGAGCAGCCGTGAGACCTATACGAAGTCGGACTGGATACTCTGGGTGGCTTCCTTTGCGGAGACGAAAGAGAAAATGCGGAAGCTGATAGCGCCGCTTATAACATATCTGGAGGAGACGCCGAGCCGTGTTCCCTTTTCGGACTGGTATGACAGTTGTTCGGCGAAGGAGATGTCCTTCCAGAACAGGACGGTGCAGGGCGGGCTGTTTATGCCGCTTTTAAAGGAGAAGTTTCTTAAGAAGGAAGAAGCCGTATGAGAGAAGGAAAGGAAAAAAACAGGCAGAAAATATATACCGGAAAACATGCTGCGCTGCGGGCGCTTTTAGGGGGGATCGGCACCGGAAATATTTCCCTGGATGCCTGCGGCAGTTTCCGGGATTTCGAGATATTTAACCATCCCGATAAAGGGCTGAAGCTTCCCTGTTACTTTTTTGCGCTCCGGACGAAACAGGAAGGCAGAGATGCGGATGCCAGAATTTTGGAGGCGGTCCCGGACAAAGCCAATCGGAAACCAATGTACCATGCGGGGGAGCTGATGGGGCTGCCCCGGTTTTCGGAAAGCCGGTTTCAGTGCAGATATCCGTTTTATGAGATCGAGCTTTTAGAGAAGGATTTTCCCTTTCGGGTAAAATGCAGGGCATACACGCCGTTTATTCCGCTGGATGCGGACAGTTCGGGAATGCCTTATTATGAGATGCGTTATGAGATCACGAACTGCTCCGATGAGGAGGCGGAGGTTTCCGTGGCGGGGAGCGTATTGAACGCGGCAGGATTTATGGAATATGACGGATTTGACAGGCTGGAGGAAAAGGGGAGACGGATCAATGAGAGAAGAAGGGCGGATGGACTGAGCGGTGTATTTCTGCACGGCGAAGGAATAGAGAACTCGGATATCACCTTTGGCAGTATGGCGCTGGCAGCGCCCGGGGAGGTATCCTGTAAGACTCACTGGCAGTACGGTGGCTGGTGGGACGGGGCGGAAGAGTTCTGGCGGGATTTTCTGGAGGATGGCGTGCTGGAAGAGGCGGGAGAAGAAAAAGAGCAGACCAGGCAGGAGAGATGTGTGGCTTCTTTGGCGGTAAAGCAGCGTATAGCGCCCGGTGAAACAGGAGTCTTTACATTTTACACGGCATGGCATTTTCCCAACAGATATGGCTGGCACCCGGACGGGCATGTGACAAAGGAGGAAGAGGGGGAAAAGGAGAAGAGGGTTTTTCGGAATTACTATGCGGTTTTATGGAAGGATGCCTGGGAAGTAATTCTTGACGCTCATAAAAGAGGGGAATATCTGGAGGAGAAGAGCAAAGCTTTTTCGGAGGCGCTTTACGGCTCAACGGTGGGGGAAGATGTGCTGGAGGCGCTTGTTTCCTCCATCACAGTGCTTCGCTCCTGTACCTGTTTCCGAATAGAGGACGGTACATTTTTTGGCTGGGAGGGCTGTTTTGAAAAGAGCGGAAGCTGCGCGGGAAATTGTACCCATGTATGGAATTATGCTCAGACGGCAGCGTTTCTCTTTCCTGAACTGGAGCGGGATATGCGGCGGACGGAGTTTTTGACGGAGACGGACAGGGAGGGGCGTATGGCCTTTCGGGCGAAGCGGAAACTGGAAGGAAGTCCTTTTGAGATGTACCCGGCGGCGGACGGGCAGCTTGGCTGCGTGATGCGGGTATACCGGGAGTGGAAGCTGTCAGGAAAGGATGATTTTTTAAAGGAACTCTGGCAGAAAGTGAAGAAGGTTATGGAGTATGCCTGCCGGATCTGGGACCAGGACGGGGACGGTGTGATGGAAGCCATGCAGCACAATACCTACGACATAGAGTTTTACGGGAATACATCCATGACAAATTCCGTATTTTACGGCGCGCTGCGTGCCGCGGCAAAGATGGCGGAGTATCTGGGAGAGATGGAGACGGCAAAGGGCTGGCTGCTCAGAGCCGAAAAGGGCAGTGAAAAGATGGAGAGGCTTTTGTGGAACGGAGAATACTACAGGCAGAGGATCAGCAGGGAGGAGATGGAGGCGTATGACTACCAGTATGGCGACGGATGTCTTTCCGACCAGTTGTTCGGACAGCAGCTTGCTCATCTTTACGGACTGGGATATCTTTTTGACAAAGAGCATGTAAAAAAGGCAATGTCCTCCATCTATCGTTATAATTTTAAGAGATCGCTGAAGGGGCAAAGAAGCGTGCAGCGCTGTTATGCCATGGCGGAGGAGGCGGGGCTTGTGCTTTGTTCCTGGCCGCGGGGAGGCAGGCCGAAGCAGCCTTTTGTCTATGCGGATGAGGTGTGGACGGGGATCGAGGCGCAGGTGGCGGTCCATCTGATCTACGAGGGGATGGTACAGGAAGCCCTGGAACTGGTAAAGGCGGTGCGGGAACGTTATGACGGGATTGTCCGCAGTCCTTTTGATGAGGTGGAATGCGGGTATCACTATGTGCGGTCCATGGCGTCCTGGGGACTTTTGATCGCTCTGAGCGGGTATCGCTGTGATATGGTAAAAAGGGAAATCTCCTTTTCTCCTGCGGTTTCACAGGATGAGTTCCGGTGCTTTTATTCCAATGGGGAGAGCTGGGGCACTTATCATCAATGGAGGGAGAACGGCGGGATCAGGTGGGAAGTTACGCCCTGTTTCGGCAATTTGGAGGGCGTCAGGGTGAACGGAAAGCCTCTTCCGGTAAACTTGGACTTACGGGAATAGACAGCTATGATGTCTTCCTTTTTCCGCATTTCAGATTCTCCTTATCCTGATATTAAATCATCCACATTATTTATTTTTCAGGAATCTGCGGTGCAAGAAGGAAATCATAAATATTTACGGTCAGGATACCATAATCATCATAACAGGGCGGTACAATATCTTTTGTGATAACAATCTTTTTAAAAGAATCATCAATCTTTCTGAATGGTCTGATTTCCTGCGTGCGTTTCGCTTCATCAGGCAATGAATACGCCGACTGGATATAATATCTGGAAGAACCAAGATTGCATACGAAATCTACTTCCAATTGTTTTCGGCTCACCTTACCGTCCTGATCCTTCCCGGCAATGGTCACAACACCGACATCCACGTTGTAGCCACGCATACGCAATTCGTTGTAGATGACATTCTCCATAGAATGCGTCTGTTCAAACTGGCGGAAGTTAATTCTGGCATTACGAAGTCCAAGATCAGAGAAATAATATTTCTTTGGCGTTTCAATATATGCTTTTCCCCTGATGTCATATCTCTGTGCCGATTCGATTAAGAAAGAATCCTCAAAACAGTCCAGATATTTTTTAATTGTCTTGGATGTTATTTTAGACCTCTTTACGGTTCTAAAAGTGTTTTTTAACTTTTCAGGATTTGTCAGAGAGCCAATGGCAGAGGAAAGGATATTCAGCAGATCTTCCAGTTCTCCAATATTCCTGATGCGGTTACGTCTGAAAATATCCCGAATATATATTTCACTAAACAAATTCTGCAATGCCGCAGCTTTATCGCCCGCACTTTCCCGAAGAACAACCGGCGGAATCCCACCATAAAGCATATATTCGGACAGTCCCATATATTTATCGCCTTTATAGACAGACATAAATTCCGCAAAACTCAGCGGATACATATGAACTTCATCGCCACGTCCGGCGAACTCCGTCACAATATCTTTAGATAAGAATTTAGCATTGCTTCCGGTTACGAAAACATCCATATTGTCTTTACGCAGATAACCGTTCAGCACAGATTCAAAGCAGTCCATCAGCTGCACTTCATCCAGAAGCAAATAGTACATACCATCCCCGGTAATCTCAGAATGGATATATGCCATGAATTTCTCCGGATCAACTCCACGTTTTTCTTTTTCCATTTTGATCAGGCTTTCACCGATCAAATACAAGTCATCTGCCGAGTCGAACGCAAAACGAATAATGTGGTCAGCCTCAACACCGGATTCCAGCAAATGATTATAGAATATTTTATTCAGCAGATAGGACTTTCCGCACCTGCGAATACCGGTAATCACTTTAATCAGTCCATTGTTTTTTCTTTTAACCAATTTATCCAGGTAAAAATCTCTGCGAATCTCCATAACGCATTCTCCTTAGGGAAGATTTTTGCAACTTCAAGCACTTTTCTGTTCTATATTAACATATTAACGCTTTCCAATCAATATGCATAAGTAATTTCAGGGAAGATTTTTGCAACCTGATACACTTTTCCATCCCACAATTATATTATATGCTCCAATAGTCAGTATTAGTCTTTTGTCGGCTTGCTTCTTACCGCAGAAATGACGACAAGGTCCCGGAAAAAGAACCATAAGCTTTCGGTGGAACAGGCACTTTGGAAAAGCATGGAATCATAAGATAATAGAAAGCGGTTCCGGAGGCTTTTCATGAAGACATTCAGCAAACCACTGACACCAGAAGAAGAGGCATATTATTTGGAGGAGTATCGTTCCGGTGACGAAAAAGCGGTGCAGGAGGCAAGGGATGTTCTGATCGAACGGAATCTGCGGCTGGTTGCCTATGTGCTGAAAAAATATGCGGGGGCGCCCCAGGATATGGAAGATATGATTTCCTGCGGTACGATCGGGCTGATCAAGGCGGTGAATACCTATGTGCCGGGAAAGGGCACAAGGCTTGCTACTTATGCGGCGAGGTGTATTGAAAATGAGATTCTGATGATGCTGCGGGGGCATAAGAAGCTGTCCAGAGAAGTCTCTCTCTATGAACCCATGGGGACGGATAAGGAAGGCAATGAGGTAAGCCTTCTTGATATCATAGAATATGAGCAGCCGGATACACTGGAACAGTTGGAAAACCAGGAAAATATCGAGCGGCTCAGGGGAGTCCTGGGGAAAGCGCTGAGCGGACGGGAGCGGGAGATCATAGCTTACCGCTACGGGCTGAAAACAGGAGATGAGGTGACGCAGCGGGAAGTGGGAGAGATGATGGGCATTTCGAGAAGCTATGTAAGCCGTATTGAAAAACGAGCCCTGCATAAATTGCGCAGAGCGCTGGAGGAGAAGGCGGAGCCGGGTTAAATTATACAAATTTAATAATTTCATCACAACCTGGACATATTTTGGGTGTATGATATACAAAGCAGGTTTTTGTGGAAGAAATTGACAAAAAAACCTGTGCAGTAAAGCAGGAAACAGGATGAAATACTTATGAATGATACGGAATACTATAAGCTGGTCCGTCCCTATGAGGATGCGATGAATATGCTTTTAATCAGGATCAGAGTGCTTGGACATTCTTTATACAATAAGGAGGAGGAGCAACTTTACCATACGATCCAGAACCGGATCAAAGGAAAAGACAGTATAGAAAATAAATTGCTGAAGAAGGAATTGGAGCCTTCCGTTAAAAATGCGAAAGATTATCTGCGGGATATTGCCGGAATCCGGGTGATATGCCTGTTTCTGGATGATATTTATACATTGGTGGAGCTTTTGACCAGGCAGTCGGAGCTGGTATTTATTAAGGAGAAAGACTATATTAAATCGCCGAAGAAAAACGGTTACAGAAGCTATCACCTGATTATCGGGGTGCCGGTTTACTGCGCCGATACGATGGAGATCTTTCCGGTGGAGGTGCAGTTTCGGACGATGGAGATGGATCTGTGGGCGAGTATGGAGCACCGTATCCTGTATAAAGGGACGACGAAGATGGAGAGTGAGAAGGTAAAACGGGAGCTGATGCACTACAGTGAGAGGCTCTGTGAGGTGGAACAGTATTTTGAGATGTTCCGCTGAGGGGGGCTCTTTGTGTGCTGAATTGTTGCGGTATAGCGAAAAGTATAGCGAAAAAAATAAAAATACTTTACAAATTATAGTTAGCCATGTTATCATTGTTTCAGCATATCTGGGAATCTGAAGTTCTGATATCACTTCTGTGACAAATCATTTGTTTCTTATAAGAGTCCCTTATATGAAAAAATCGAATAAGGGAGGAAAGTAGATGGGAAAATCAGATGTATATCAGTTTGATTATCTGGATGACAATGAGCGGTTTGCCGATCAGGTGAACGGGGCGCTTTTTCAGGGCAGACAGGTGGTAAAGCCGGACGAGCTGGAGCCTGTGGATATGCAGTCAGTGTACCTGGGAAAGGAAGCAGGCGGCCGTAGAGAGTTTCAGGCGGTGGTGGACAAGGCGCGGATGTGGCGCAGGAGGCTCCTGCATATCTTGGCGGTGGAAAACCAAATGTATGTGGATTACCATATGGTGCTGCGAAATATGTTGTCGGAGAGCCTCAGTTATCAGAAGCAGTGGAAGCAGAAGAAGCGTGCCCATGAAAAGGAGAAAGATTTAAAGTCGGGGACGGACGCGTTTTTGTCGGGGATGGAGAAGGATGAGAAGTGGCAAAAGTCAGGATCGGGGAGGAGTATAAAATTATGGAGAAAGAGGAGAGGAAATACGATATGTGTAAGGCGTTTATGGATATGAAGCTGGAAGGGATAGAGGAAGGCATGGAAAAAGGGAAAACCATCCAATTAATCGAGTATGTATGCAAAAAACTACTGAAGAACAAGCCTGCGGAAGTTATCGCGGATGAATTGGAGGAAGAGTTGTCGGTTGTGGAACATATTGTGAAGATCCAGCGCCGGACAGGGAACTACGACGCAAATGAAATTTTTGAGATGCTGCAGGAGAATGCATAAAAAAGCGGCAGGGGGGCGTTTGCGGAAAAATATGAGTTCGGTGAAACGTTTATCTGTCGGTAATTTCGATGTTTTAATGTCTTAATATTCTTATCTCGATGCGGGCGAAGGGCAAAACCGCCGTGAGGATCGGTATTTTTTCAGAAGATCATTTAAAAAATCCACAGAGCATTATATAAATAAAGTATATGCATGGCGGGAAGGGACCGGCATCTGCGCTGCGTTCACGGTTTTTTCCGGCATATATGGGCACGGAAAGCAGCGCGGAAAAGAGGGAAGATGTACAGTACGGTAATTTCCGGAGGGCTCCGGGGAATCTACAGCTATCTGGTGCAGGTGGAGGTGGATATATCCCAGGGACTGCCGGGTTTTGAGATGGTGGGATATCTCGGGAGCGAGGTGAAGGAGGCGAAGGAGCGGGTGAAGGTGGCGCTGAAAAATGCGGGATTTGTGATGCCCGCGGGGAAAGTCACCGTGAATATTTCTCCGGCGGATATTCCGAAGGAGGGGACTGCCTATGACCTGCCGGTGGCAGCGGCGGTTTTGTGTTCCATGGGCGTGGTACCGAAGGAAAGCCTGAGAGGTCTTCTGATGACGGGGGAACTGGGGCTGAACGGAGAACTGCGGGCGGTGAGAGGGGTATTGCCCGTGGTGAGGAAGGCGAAGGCGGCCGGTTTTAAACGCTGCATTGTGCCGAAAGACAATGAGAAGGAAGGGGCGGTGGTGGAGGGCATCGCCGTATATGGGCTTAGCTCTCTGCAGGAGGTAGCGGCATTTTTGCAACAGTATAAGGAACCGTCCGTTCAGCCTGCCCATGTGGATATTCAGGAACTGTTTGGGCAAAAGGAAGGGGGAGCGCCTGATTTCTCGGAGGTTCAGGGGCAGGAGGAAATCAGGCGGGCGGCGGAGATCGCGGCGGCGGGATTTCACCACTTTTTGATGATCGGACCGCCGGGCAGCGGGAAGACCATGATAGCAAAGCGGATTCCTTCTATTCTGCCGCCCATGAGTCTGGAAGAGAGTCTGGAGGTTTCCACGATCTACTCTGTGGCAGGGTTGTTGAAAGAAAAGCAGTCTCTGATCTGTAAGAGACCGTTCTTAAGTCCCCATCATACGATTTCGGAACATGCGCTGGCGGGGGGCGGCAAAGTGCCCCGCCCCGGAGTTCTCAGCCTCTCCCACAGAGGCGTCCTGTTTTTGGACGAGCTGACGGAGTTTAAGAAAGCCACGCTGGAGATTCTGCGCCAACCGATGGAAGACAGGGAGGTGCAGATTGCCAGAAGCAGCGGCACCTTTATCTATCCTGCGTCCTGCCTGATTGTGGGGGCGATGAATCCCTGTCCCTGCGGTTATTATCCCGACAGAAACCATTGCAGTTGTTCCCCCTGGGAGATAGACCGGTATCTGCATAAGATATCCGGTCCCATCCTGGACCGGATGGATCTTGTGGCGGAGGCAAAAAAGGTGGATATCACAAAGCTCAGCGATGCCAGATGCGGAGAAAGCAGTGCGGATATGATGAACAGGATTATGAGGGCGAGGAAAATGCAGGAGAAGCGCTTTTTGGGAACGGGGCTTTCCTTTAATGCGGATATGGGACCGGCACAGGTGCGGAAATACTGCTCCCTGGGAGAGCAGGAGCAGCAGATGATGCAGCAGCTTTTTTCTTCCATGAATCTCAGCGCCAGAGCGTATCATAAGATTATCAAGGTGGCAAGGACCATTGCGGATTTGGAGGAGAGCGCAGAGATTAAGCGGCGCCATCTGGCGGAAGCCGCCTGTTACCGCAGGACGGACAGCAGATTCTGGGGGAGGCACAGATGAGAGTGGAACAGGACAAACCTTATCAGTACTGGCTGATGAACATTAGGGGGATAGGCAAAAAGAAAAAGATCCGTCTTTTGCAGAAGTTAGGGACGGCACGGGAAGTGTACGGCGCTGCGGAAAAGGAGCTGGGGGCTCTTTTGGGGGAGAAGGCGGCGGAGAAGATCAGAGAGTCAAAAAATGACTGGAAAATTTTGCCGGAATATGAAAAGCTTTGCAGGCAGAAAATAGAATTTACCTGTTATGGGGATCCGGATTACCCGCAGCGGCTTTCCGAAATTTCCGATGCGCCTTTTTCCCTGTATTATCAGGGGCATCTTCCTTCCGACAGGGTGCCGGCGGTGGCGCTGATCGGTGCCAGGGCATGTTCGGAGTACGGTGTTTATGTGGCAAAGGAATTTGGTTCTAAACTGGCCGGAAGCGGCATACAGATTATCAGTGGACTGGCTATGGGGATCGACGGGATCTCCCAGGAGGCGGCGCTGCTTTCCGGCGGAGAAAGTTTCGGCGTTCTGGGCTGCGGTGTGGATATCTGTTATCCGAAAAGCAATCGTCGGCTCTATGAAAAATGCAAAAGGCAGGGCGGCATTCTCTCGGAATATCCGCCCGGTACGGAGCCAAGGGGCTGTCTTTTTCCGCCGAGAAACCGGATTATCAGCGGACTTTCGGATATCGTGGTGGTGGTGGAGGCGAGGGAGAAGAGCGGGACACTGATCACGGTGGATATGGCGCTGGACCAGGGCAGGGAAGTATATGCGGTGCCGGGCAGAATCACCGATTCTCTGAGCAGAGGATGCAATCAGTTATTTCATCAGGGGGCGGGGGTGGCGGTAAGTCCCGGAGATATTGTAAAGGCATTGAGTGAAATCCGTCATTTGGACAAAAGATGTCCCGACAGTACAGATAATATAGAAGAAATCCTGCATAAAAACAAGACGGACATGCGGACGGATGCGGGAGTTCTTTCGGAATATATGCTGTCGGCAGGGGAAAGACAGGTATATGAATGTCTGGAGATCCTGCCGAAGGGGGCTGAGGATATCTACCGGCAGATAGGTGGAGCAATGACGATACAGGAGATTATAAGTACTCTCGTGGAACTTTGCATAAAGGGACTGGTACGGCAGGGGGCGGAGGGATATTGTCGAAAAGCCCTTGCAACATAAAATAAAAAGGTGTATAGTGGTTGACGATTGATGTATAAACATACAAAAAAATCAGCGGACGCCTCCGGGCGGCCGCAAAACAGGAACAGGAGTCTTGCGTCATGGCAAAATATCTGGTAATTGTGGAATCTCCCGCAAAGGTGAAAACGATCAAAAAATTTTTGGGGGCAAACTATGAGGTGATGGCGAGCAACGGACATGTTCGTGATCTGCCAAAGAGTCAGCTTGGCTTTTCGCCGGAAAATGATTTTGAACTGAAATATATTACGATCCGGGGAAAGGGCGATATTCTCGCCGCTCTCAGAAAAGAAGTAAAAAAAGCCGAGAAGATCTATCTGGCAACGGATCCGGACCGGGAGGGCGAAGCGATCTCCTGGCATCTGTATTACGCGCTGAAGCTGGAGGGGAAGAAGGTATACCGCATCACCTTTAATGAGATTACAAAGAGCGCGGTGAAAGAGGCGCTGAAAAATCCCCGAGAGATTGATATGAATCTGGTGGACGCCCAGCAGGTGAGAAGGGTGCTGGATCGGATGGTGGGCTACCGTATTTCGCCGGTGCTCTGGGCAAAAGTAAAACGGGGGCTCTCTGCGGGGAGAGTACAGTCTGCCGCCCTTCGGATTATCTGCGAGCGGGAAGAGGAGATCAATGCTTTTGTGCCGGAAGAATACTGGACACTGGATGCGGTGCTGCAGGTGGAGGGAGAGAAAAAGCCGCTGACTGCCAGGTATCACGGACATGGCGATAAAAAGGCAACTATCAGAAATCAGCAGGAATTGCAGGAGATTCTGAAAAAATGCGAAGGCGCGGACTGGCGGATCACGGATAAAAAATCGGGAGAGCGCACAAAGAAGGCGCCTGTGCCCTTTACCACATCGACGCTCCAGCAGGAGGCGAGCAAGGTGCTGAATTTCTCTACCCAGAAGACCATGCGCATTGCCCAGCAGCTCTATGAAGGCGTAGATATCAAAGGCAACGGCACGGTGGGTATTATCACCTACCTGCGTACCGATTCCACCAGAATATCGGAGGAAGCAGGAAAGGCGGCGGCGACATATATTGAGGCAAAATACGGCGGCGCCTATGTGGCGGAGCAGGTGCCGGAAAAAAAGAGCGGGCGTAAGATACAGGATGCCCACGAGGCAATCCGTCCCACGGATATCGAAAGAACACCGGCTGATCTGAAGGATTCCCTGAGCAGGGACCAGTTTCGGCTGTATCAGCTTATCTGGAAACGTTTTACGGCAAGCCGTATGACGCCGGCGCTGTATGAGACAACCTCCGTAAAGATTGACGCGGCGGGAGAGCGTTTTACGGTTTCCGCCAGCAGGTTAAAGTTTGACGGTTTTCTGAGCGTGTATGTGCAGGAGGACGACAAGGAAGAGACATCGGTTATTTCCCGGAATTTAAGTAAGGATACGGTGCTTTCTCTTTCGGAACTGCAGCATAAACAGCACTTTACGCAGCCACCTGCGCATTATACGGAGGCTTCCATCGTCAGGGCGTTAGAGGAGGAGGGGATCGGCAGGCCCAGTACCTATGCTCCCACTTTGACAACCCTCCTTGCCAGAAGATATATTGTGAAGGAAAATAAGAATATTTATGTCACCGAAATCGGTGAAGTGGTGGATAAGATGATGCGGGACGCCTTTCCGACGATCGTGGATGTCAGCTTTACCGCCAATATGGAGACGCTTCTGGACGGCGTGGAGTTAGGGGATGTGGAATGGAAAACCATTATCAGAAATTTCTATCCGGATCTTGACGAAGCGGTGAAGGAGGCGGAGAGAAAGCTAGAGGAAGTGGAGATAAAGGATGAACTGTCGGAGGAGTACTGCGATGTGTGCGGCAGGCAGATGGTTATCAAATACGGTCCCCACGGCAGATTTCTTGCCTGTCCCGGCTTTCCGGACTGTAAAAATACAAAGCCTTATTTTGAAAAGATCGGCATAAGCTGCCCGAAGTGCGGTAAGGATATTGTGATGAAAAAGACAAGGAAGGGGCGCAGATACTACGGCTGTATCGATAATCCGGACTGTGATTTCATGGTGTGGCAGAAGCCGTCCGGTGTGCTCTGTGAAAAATGCGGCAGCATGATGGTGGAAAAGGGAAATAAACTGGTCTGCTCCGGCGAGGGCTGCGGGCATGTGAAAGATAAAAAGGCTGAGACTGTGGCGCAATAAAGTATAAAATATTATATTTGCAATTTGGTTTATCCTATGGTAAAATGGATTATCTTTTGTTTTTATTGAAACGGGAACCGGTACAGATAGGGGGCTTTTGTGAGCAGCAGCATACAGTTATTGGATAAAACAAGAAAAATAGGAAAGTTATTGCATAATAACAGTTCCAGCAAGGTTGTTTTCAGCGATATCTGCAAAGTGATGAAAGACATCTTAAATTCTAATGTTCTCGTAATCAGCAGAAAGGGAAAAGTGCTGGGCGTGGGCGAGCTTGGAGGGATCAGGCCGCTTGATGTTCTGCTTTCGGATGATGTGGGAAAGTTTGTGGATTCCCTGCTGAACGAAAGGCTTCTCGGCGTACTTTCCACGAAGGAAAATGTCAATCTGGAAACCCTCGGCTTTGAAGAACAGACAGCCAGAAAATATGAGGCGCTGATTTCGCCGATTGAGATAGCCGGTGAAAGGCTCGGTACGCTCTTTATCTATAAACAGGATGAAACTTATGATATCGATGATATTATTCTGTGCGAATACGGAAGTACCGTGGTAGGACTCGAGATGCTGCGCGCGGTCAGTGAGGAGACGGCGGCGGAGAGCCGGAAGGTGGCTGTTGTAAAGTCCGCCATCAGTACCTTATCCTACTCCGAGATGGAGGCTATCATCTGTATTTTCGATGAATTAAGCGGCAGGGAGGGTATTCTGGTAGCCAGTAAGATTGCCGACAGAGTGGGGATTACCCGCTCCGTGATCGTAAACGCCCTGCGTAAATTCGAGAGTGCCGGCGTGATTGAATCCCGCTCTTCGGGGATGAAGGGTACTTCCATCAAAGTACTGAACGATGCGGTTTATGAGGAGATTGCATCTTTGAAAGCGGAAATGGATAAAAAATAGATTTCGCGCAGAGCCGGAGGAAGGCAAATGAGCAATTGCAATTTGGCTGGAAACTGAACAGTGAAGTCATGGATCGACGAGAGAAAAAAAGGAATTTATTGGGCGCAATAGATTCCTTTTGGTATTTCTGGCATAATATACAGAGAAAAGAGTCAGCACTGTTTGCGAAAAAAAACTTGTTTTTTGAGGATTTTAACGTATAATAAAGTGTGAGGCATTATTTCGGAGAGAAGAAAGGAAGGCAGATACGATGAGCACCCTGTTGAATACAAATATTTACGACTATACGAGAGTACTGGATAAGGCGGCGGATGCGGCATGGATCAGAAATGACTGCATTTCCAATAATATGGCGAATGTGAATACGCCCGGCTATAAAAGGCAGGATGTGGATTTTAAGGGACAGTTAAAGCAGGCGATGAACCAGTTCCGTTATATGACCACGGATGAGAAAGTACATAATCTCACAAATGAGGATTTAAAGCCGCTCTCTTTCATAGATTATGCCGGGTATTCTTACCGGAAAGATGAAAATAACGTGGATATCGATGTGGAAAATGTGTACGAAGCGGAGAACCAGATTTATTATAACGGGCTGATCACGGCGATCACATCGGATTTCGCGGATTTGAAAATTGTAACAAAATAAACGACAACATGAAATGGTGGTTTGATCATACCGCCCCGGAAGGATAAGGAGTGTACTATGGGACTTTTTACGGCTTTTGATATCAATGCGTCAGGCATGACCGCAGAGCGTTACCGTATGGATATTATTTCGGAAAATCTGGCAAATATGAATACGACAAGGACTGAGGACGGTACGCCTTACCGCAGAAAGGTTGTTACGTTTCAGGAAAAGGGTGAGAAAACGCCTTTTCACCATATTCTGGATGAGAAGCGTGACAGATATTCCAATAAGACCGGGAAATATTCAGGCAACGGTGTTAAGGTGACCGGAGTTTATGAAGATACCTGGACGGAGATGAAGATGGTGTATGATCCGGCACATCCCGATGCGGATGAAAACGGCTATGTGATGTATCCGAATGTGGATGCCGTGACCGAGTTTGTGAATCTGATCGATGCAAGCCGTGGGTATGAAGCCAACGCAACGGCTTTTGAGGCCAGCAAGGGTATGGCACAGAGAGGACTGTCCATCGGGCAGGCATAAGGGAACCGGCGGGATGTTCCCATATAAGAAAAGCAGTGTTCGTACATAGAATAAACGATATGGGCGGGAAAGGAAGTAACGATTTAAAATGGATATTACATCTTTGTTCAGTGTTAATTCACCTGATCTGGTGGAGGTTGCAAATAAAGCTACTTCGACGATAGAAAATCCGAGAGGGACCAAGGAGGAAGAGACGGGGTTTGGGTATCTTTTGGATACGGCGATCAAGAATTTTAACCTGACCAATTCCTATATTTCGGATAAAGAGGATATGGAATTGAAATGGGCGATGGGCGAGGTGGATAATCCCCATGATCTGACCATTGCACTGAGCAAGGCTTCACAGGCTCTGAGTTACACCACGGCAATCAGGGACAAATTGCTCGAGGCTTACAGAGAAATCATGCAGATGCAGATTTAGCACTGCACTTTTTTGCTGTCCAAAATCGGGGCAGAGGGAGAGATAAAGTACAGGTGGGAGAAATGTCCAGATGCAGGAAAGAGTAAAAGAACTATTAAAAAAGGTTATCGACTGGTGGAAGAGCCTGAAAATAAAGCAACGCACGATGATTGTATGCATCAGCGCAGGTATCATACTTGCTTTGGTGGTTGTGCTGAGTGTTCTTTCCAGACCAAAGTTTACCCTGTTAAAAGAGTGTGAATCGGCAAGCGAGGGCGCCCAGGTCAAAGAGATCCTGGACGAAGCAGGGGGCTATACATATCAGATATCGGACGACGGGCTGAGAGTGGAAGTGTCCACATCCCAGCTTGGGGATGCAAATCTTCTGCTGGCGGCGAACAGCATCATATCCGACCGTTACAGTATTGAAAAGGTGACGGAAGGCGGCCTCGGCGTTACGGAGGCGGATAAAAAGAAACGTTATAAAAAGCTGCTGCAGGAGGAACTGCAGCATGACTTTATAGGGATGTTCGATTCCATTAAGGAAGCGACGGTAATCCTGAACATACCTGAGGAAAACGGTACACTGATCGCTACGGAGCAGGAATCTTCCGCTTCTATCGTGCTGAAGATCGACGGGGAATTCACGGGGGAGAACGCGGCTTTTCTGGCGAGGGCGGTGGCGACGGCGCTCGGCAACGAAAGTACGGACAGAATATCCATTATCGACAATACCGGAAAAATGCTGTACACCGGTGATGATAACTATTCCGTCACGGATACCGCCAATAACCAGATGTCGGTAAAACAGCAGTCGGAGCAGGTTGTCGGAAATAAGGTGAAAAATGCCCTGAAAGGGACAAACGGCTTTGATGCCATTGAGGTTGCCGTCAATCTGGATATTGATTTTTCCACGGAGGAGGTAGTAGATCACAACTATTATGCGCCGGAAAACTCTACCCAGGGGCTTTTGGCGGAAGCGCATATCTACAATTCGGATTCCACATCGGGACCGGGGGATATTCCGGGGACGGACTCCAATGATGAGCCCACGACCTACGTGGTGGATACCGACGGAAACCAGAGTACATCCTCCTCGGAAGAGGATTATAAATATGTGCCCAGTGAGAAGATCACGAAGAAAAACAGTGTCGGCGTGATCAATTATGCCAATTCTTCGGCAGGTATTACGGCGATAGATTATATTATTGTCCAGGAGAAGGTAGCAAAAGACCAGGGGCTTTTGGACGGCATAAGCTGGGAAGAGTACAAGGCGCAAAACAGCGGCAGAACGAAGGTTGAGATCGATGAGGATTACATTAATGTGGTGGCGAAAGCGACCGGTATTCCGAACGAAAATATCTCCATTATCGCCTATGAGGAAAACTGGTTCGTGGACAGCGAAGGACTGAATGTGGATGCACCTGATGTAATCGCCTTTGTGCTGATTCTGCTGATCCTGGGACTGCTCGCTTTCGTCATTCTGCGCAGCATGATGCGGGAGAGAGTACCGGAGGAGCCGGAGGAGCCTCTTGCCGTGGATGAACTTTTACAGTCCACACCGGAAGAGGTGGAGGATATAGAGGTAGAGCCGAAGTCGGAGACAAGGCTGATACTGGAAAAATTTGTGGAAGAAAATCCCGAGGCGGCGGCAAATCTGCTGCGTAACTGGCTGAATGAGGATTGGGGGTAATACGCCATGGCAAAAGAGACATCCATAGGAGATCTGAGCGGCCTGCAGAAGGCAGCGATCCTTCTGATCGCACTGGGACCGGAGATGTCCTCTCAGATTTTTAAACACTTAAAAGAGGAAGAGATAGAAGAGCTGACACTGGAGATTGCAAATACCAGAAGTATTACGCCCCAGATGAAAGAGTCGGTTACGAGCGAATTTTATCAGCTCTGCCTTGCTCAGCAGTATATCGCGGAGGGCGGTATCGGCTATGCGAAGGAAGTGCTGGAAAAAGCGCTGGGCGAAGACAAGGCGGTGGATGTGATCAGCAAACTGACCGCGTCCTTGCAGGTAAAGCCGTTCGAGTTTGTGCGTAAGACAGACGCGGCACAGCTTATCAACTTTATCCAGGATGAGCACCCTCAGACCATTGCCCTTATTTTGTCCTATTTATCACCCGGGCAGGCAGCGTTAATCATCTCATCGCTCCCTCCTGACCGGCAGGCCGATGTGGCAAAACGTATTGCGGTGATGGACAGAACCAGCCCGGACGTGATCAAGGAGGTGGAGAGCATATTGGAATCAAAGCTGGCATCCCTTGTGAATCAGGATTACACGATTATCGGCGGCGTAGACGCGGTGGTGGACATCTTAAATACGGTGGACCGCGGAACGGAAAAACATATCATGGAAACACTGGAAATCGACGAGCCGGAACTGGCGGACGAAATCAGGAAGAAGATGTTCGTATTCGAAGATATCCTGCTTTTGGACGACAGATCTATCCAGCGTGTGCTCAGAGATGTGGATAACAATGATCTGGCTGTTTCTCTGAAGAGTTCCAACGAGGAAGTGAAGGCGGCTATCTTCAACAACCTCTCAAAACGTCTTGCGTCCATGATTCAGGAGGATATGGAGTTTATGGGACCGGTGAGAATGAAGGATGTGGAAGAGGCACAGCAGAAGATTGTAAATATTATCAGAAAATTGGAAGATTCAGGCGAGATTGTTATTTCCAGAGGCGGAGGAGATGAGGTCGTTGTCTAATATATTAAAGTATGGCTTTGTAAACTTTTGTGAGGGAGATACAAAAGTCATAGATTCAAACAAGATTGTGGAAAAACGTCTTGGAAGCGATTACAGAAGGACGGATGCGCCGCTTTCGGAGGAGGGCTTTCGGGAAGCGCAGTTCGAGGAGTTGGACGAAGAGACGAGGAAGGCGCTCTACGGGGATGAGGAAGGGAACATTTATCGGGAAAAGCCGGTATATGACGGTCCCTCTCCGGAGGAGCTGATCGAAGCCGCAAAGCAGGAAATCGAAGAAATGAGGGCTTTGGCGAGCCAGGAGATAGAAGGGCTCAGAAGTCAGGCGATTGAGGAGGGCAGAGCGGCGGGCTATAACGAGGGCTTCTCAAAAGGGCATGAGGAAGCGATGGTGGAGGCGGATAAGGCGGAGAAAAAAGCGCAGGAGGCAATCCGGGAGACGGAAACTCTGCGGGATCAGCTTCGCCGGGAATATGAGGCGAGAGTGCAGGAACTTGAGCCCATGATGATAGATGAACTGACGGATATCTATGATCATGTTTTTGCTTCCGGGCTGAAGGAGAAAAGCAGCATTATTTTTCATCTGCTGGATACTACGCTGCATCGGATTGACAGCGGCAGAGAATTTATTGTCCGGATTTCTCAGGATGATTATGAATATGTCAATGAAAATAAGGACGAATTGCTGAACGGGATGCCTGGTGTCAGAATGGACCTGGTGGCGGATGTGATGATGCATCGCGGAGAGGGGATCATTGAGACCGGCGGCGGTCTTTTTGATTGCAGCATTGATGTGGAACTGAAAGAGTTAAAGAACAGGATACATACGCTGGCTTATCAGAGTAAATAGCAGGAGAACATATTTTGGAAGCGGCACTTGTGAATTTAAAAAAATATCATACCTGCGTGGAGGAGCCCCTGTTTAAGAAGCTGGGGAAGGTAGTAAATGTGATCGGGCTGACGATAGAGTCCGCAGGACCTGATGCAAGGCTGGGGGATATCTGTAAGATTTATCCCGCCGGAGGAGGAGGCAGTTCCATTATGGCGGAGGTAGTCGGGTTTAAGGGCGGAATGACGCAGCTTATGCCCTACGAGGTGACCGACGGCATCGGATCGGGCAGTATTGTGGAAAATACGAATATGCCTCTGATGGTGGAGATCACGGAAGATATTCTGGGAAGGACTCTGGACGGTCTGGGAAGGCCGGTGGACGGACAAAGCTTTACCGCATCCGCCCGGTATCCGGTGGAGGCTGCGCCTCCTGATCCTCTTTCAAGGAAGATTATCGATGAGGTATTGCCCCTTGGGGTGAAGGCGGTGGATGGGCTTTTAACAGTGGGAAAAGGACAGAGGATCGGTATCTTCGCGGGTTCCGGCGTCGGAAAGTCCACACTGATGGGTATGTTTGCGAGGAATACAACGGCGGAAATCAACGTCATAGCTTTGATTGGAGAGCGTGGCAGGGAGGTCCGCGAATTTATAGAAAGAGACCTGGGGGCGGAGGGTATGGCACGTTCCGTGGTGGTGGTGTCCACTTCGGATAAGCCGGCACTTGAGCGGAACAAAGCGGCAAAGACTGCCACGGCGATCGCGGAATATTTCCGGGATCAGGGGAAGGATGTTCTGCTGATGATGGATTCTCTGACGCGTTTTTCCATGGCACAGCGTGAGATCGGGCTTGCCAGCGGGGAGCCGCCGGTATCAAGAGGATATCCCCCCAGTGTATATGCGGAGATGCCGAAGCTCCTTGAGAGAGCGGGACGCTCCGATAAGGGTTCCATCACCGGGCTTTATACGGTGCTGGTGGACGGTGATGATTTTAACGAGCCGATCACGGATACGGCGCGAAGCATTTTAGACGGGCATATTATGCTGAACCGAAAGTTAGCCCATAAGAATCACTACCCTGCGATCGATGTATTGCAGAGTATTTCAAGGTGTATGAGCAGTATTGCCACCAGGGAGCATAAAGCGGTGGCAGGAAAGCTGAAAAATGTGCTTGCCACCTATCAGGAGGCGGAGGATCTGATCAATATCGGCGCATACAAGGCGGGAAGCAATCCGGATATCGATTATGCGATCTCCAAAATCGGCCAGGTGAATGAATTTTTGCTGCAGGATGTGGATACGAAGACGGGGTTTGAAGAGACCGTGGCGGCAATGAGCGGGATTTTTGATTCCTAGTACTACCTTGCGGAAATTTCGGTGAACTCAGCACCCGCTCTTTGTGTCACTGCTGCGTTGTCATCAGTCAACGATGCCACCGCATCGCCTCCTTCTTCCGCCTTGCCCTGACACAAATATCGGGCACTGATTTTCACCGTTATTTCCGC
>JAAWOG010000024.1 GCA_022799355.1 Lachnospiraceae bacterium
TATTATTCTCAATGGAAGTCCAAGAAAAGCCGGAAATACAGCGGCATTAACAGCAGAATTTAAGAAAGGCGCAGAGGAAGCCGGAAACACCGTGACAGAATTTTTTCTTGACGGTATGAATATAAACGGTTGTAAAGGCTGTTTTGGTGGTGGTAAAAACCCGGACAGCCCTTGCGTCCAAAAAGACGATATGGATAAAATCTACCCTGTTTACAAGGAAGCGGACATAGTTGTTCTTGCAGCACCGCTTTACTATTGGACTATCAGCGGTCAGTTAAAAACTGCCTTTGACCGCTTATTTGCTGTTGCGGAATGTAACCCTGATTATCGAAACCCTAAAAAGGAAAGTGTTCTCATTATGGCAGCCGAAGGCTACGGCTTTGAAGAAACTCTTTATTGGTATGAACATCTTGAAAAAAATTTAGGGTGGAAAAGCATTGGAAAAGTGCTTTGTGGCGGTGTAATGGTTATGGGGGATATTGCCGGAAAACCCGAATTACAGGAAGCCTACAATTTAGGGAATTCAATAAAGAAATAAATTTGTCACTATGAATAAAATCAATTTACCCCAAGCTGCAAAATTAACATCTCCAAACCCGGTAAGTGTCGTATGCACCATGAATGTACCCGTGACTGTACGGCGCACTTTATCCGCACCGACCTCTTGACCGAGGGAGTGACCGAGAACCTACGGAAAGTCACCAGCTACGCCGCCAGGCACGAAGCCCGGTTTATGAAGCTGTTGACCGAGCAGGCCGAGGACGGGAGCAAACGCCGGAACGCCGCAGGGAAGAAAGAACTGGAAGCGGCAGAAAAACGGGTAGCGGAACTCTCCGCCATCTTCAAGCGGCTGTATGAGGACAGCATGGCCAGACGCATTTCGGACGGGCGTTTCACGGAGTTTAGGATAGTTTAACCAGGGCGGTTTCTGCCCTGGAATAATGATCTGTATATTAACGTTCATGTCTCCCCTTTTAGGTGCTAAAGTTTTTTAACCCGTACTTACTTCCGCAGCGAAAATTTTGCTGCACAATGCCGCATATTCTTCATATGAAATTTCAGCCCCGTTCAATGTATATTTTATTCCCGCCTCCGCATTATAGAAGTCAACAAATTCCTCGCCGAAATTCATTTCCGCAACGAAATTATCAGCACCTTCATATTTTTCCATATGATAAAACTCAAATCCCGCACTCGACCTGTTGCTGTACAGAATCCATACGGCTCCATTATAATAAGTATAAGAAAGCGTGAGGGCAGTGCCTTCCGATGCCGCAAATTTATATACCCTGTTATCACGCGCATCCAGGTATATTCCGCCATAAGGCCCGTTAATGATCAGTTCGTTTTCTCCGTCATTATCAAGATCGATTTTCTCTCCGACAGAATATGCGTCCCATTCTTCCGATTCCATATTGAAATCGGTAATATAAAATGTGGATGTCAAATCTGCAGAATCAGCCGCACTTATCCGGCCATTGATAAAGGAATCCAACAGTTCATCCGCCGTTGCCTCCGGACTTGTATTTTCAATCTCCCGTATGTTTGGTACATCAGACGTTTTATAAAATTCGTATTCACTTAATCCTGCAAAATCAAGCCATTCCTGGCCAAAAATGGTTACGGCTGCAATATCCTCTTCCAGTTTTATTACTCCATTCACCACATTCCCGCCGGGGCCTGTTGCCGCAAATTCCAATCCTTTTTCCGTTTCCTCACCGATACCATCACGCAGCATGTACAGCCTGAACAAATCTATCTGAATCCGATAAGTCCCGTCATCATTTTTCTTTATTTCCAGCGCCGGTTCGTTTACATCATAGCTGTTATATTCGCCCTCATACTCATATACATCCCCCGCCGCTTCTATTTTCTTTGCGGCAAGATATAAAAATTCTGCCTCATCAAAAGAAGATTTTCCATAATACACTTTTATTTCATCCGCGCCATATTCCAAAATATAATAACCAAAAACAGCCCTGCCATCCGAAGATACCTGTTCCGGATACTTCATGTATATTCTGTTATCTTCTATGGTTTCTATATTCGATGAATCAGCCAGAAAACGATAGGAAGATTCTGATTCATAATCGGAAATATCATAGCCATAGGATGTTTTCTCAATCGCTAATTTACCGGTTCCGCTATCCGATAAATACTCATATTCTCCCATCAGATATTCCAGTTCGGCATCCGCATGATACGCATCGGACTCTCCCTCACAGGAAGCCTCTTCGGCTTCATCGGAAACCTCCCGTATATTTTCTTCGGAAATTTCCGCACCGCTCCCCTCCGCATCCATTTGAATATTCTCCAAATCCTCCGCCCTGCCGCATGACGAAAGTGCACACAAAAATACTATTACAAATATTGTCATTTTCAATCTTTTCATCAATCTTATCCCCATTTCCGCGCGATTCTCTTCCCTTTCCGGCGCCATACTTACATGGCAAATACCTGCCTTTTCTATCCTACATCATTTTCTTTATACCACACTGAGAAAAAAATGACATACCATCCGCATAAACGACAGGATTTTTGCGCAAACGACACGAATTAATCACCGAACAACATTCTCCATTTAAAAAACTCTTTCCGAAACTCCCTGCTGTGAACTCTGCCGATCGCTATCCTCAGCCCGTTGCAGAGCATAATCTCGTGGCTGTTTACACTTTCAATATATTTTAGATTGACGATATAGGACCTCTGTACATAAAAAAAGCCGAACGCGGACAGCCTTTTCGCCGTCTCAGATATCCGCCCTTCGCAAATATGTTCCCTGCCGTCCCGCATAAGATATCTTAATTTTCTTCCGTTTGTCTCAACAAACAAAAGTTCACTTAAATGTATCCTGCGCCAAATCCCTGCGGTATCCTTACAGGAAATGATTCGTTCCTGAATCCTGGTTTTAAAAAAGGCATCCAGCGCCTCGTCCATTTCCTCCAAATATTTCTTGTCAATATATCTGAATGCATTCACCCTGTATCCGCATCTTGCCATTTCCGCATGTGAGGTTAAAAAGCATATCCTGCACTGACTTCCGGCATCCATCAATTTTTCAGCTATCCGAAAACCATCTTCCCCGTCTGCCAGTTCGATATCCAGAAACAATAAATCCGCATCCGCATTTTCCATAAACTCTTTTCCACTGCCAAATGCGTTAACCTGCGCAGAAATATTTTGATCCGTGCAGTATTTTTCAACAGATGCCCTGATCTTATCTCTCCATACCGCTTCATCTTCCACAACACATATTTTCATACCCTCTCCTCTCCGGGGCGCAGATCCTTTGGGATAGCAATACTGATTTTAAACATTGCTTCTCCATTTTCCACCATAGACTCCATATAATACTCCCCGTGATACCTGTGAACCACCGCGGCAATATTTTTCAGGCCAAATCCATGATTTACCCTGTCCGCCTTTGATGTCCCCAAAAAGCCTTTTGCCGTATTCCTTTCTCTCTCCACACTGTTGCTGACAACAAAAAACAATTCTTTCTTATGTTCCGTTATGTCAACCCGAATTTTCGGGAAGGTTGTCCGCACTGCCGCTTCTAAGGCATTCTGCAGTATATTTCCCATCAGTGTCGTGAGATCAAACATCTCAAAACCTGTTTTCCCGGTCAGTTTTCCCGTTACCGTGAACTCTATATGTTCTTTTTCCGCCAAATACAAATAATAATTCAGGATGACATCGAGCAGACCGTCTCCTGTGTGAATTTTTAACTCAAACGCTTCCTGTATCTTCCAAATGGTATCTATGTACTCTTTGACCTCTTCGGTCCTTTTTTGATTGGCCAGCTCTCTCAAAACGCCCATATGATTTACCAGATCATGCCGGAGGCGCCGTACTGCCTCCGACTGCCGCAGTTGATAATCGTACTGCTGTTTCTGCATATACATAAAAGATTGGAGTTCTCTGTTCTGCCTGTCCGACAATATATTTTTTATAGCAAGTCCAAGTATGAGAAACATGGAATAAACCGCCCCCACAATACTGATCATAAATACCGCATAGGCATCTGTTCCGTACCTGGCATGATTTTCGTCAAAAAAATAAAACACAAAATTATAGAACATCTGAAAAATACCGCCCTGTATCAAAAGCGCAGCCTTATATTTCAATTTGATATCGCATAGATAAACGTCATTTTTCCGGAGGAGCTTCAGGTATATCAGAAGATACACCAGAAAGGAAAGCAGATAGGCAGGTTCCATCCACCATGTGATATCCGCGCCGGCAACCCCGCCGCCTATGAAAACAACCTGTATCAGCATAACACTGAAGGTATCCATGATTCCCGTGAAATACATAAGGGCAGCGCTCAGCATCAGCAGATGCCCCAAACTGTCCTCAAAAAATAAACATATGGAAAGCACGCTCCAGCACAGATAAACAATCGGGGAATTTGTATGAAAATATATATTGTAGGCCCCGGCGGACAGCACCGTCAAAACCGAAGCCGCCAAAAAAAGCCTGTTTTTTCTCGGGTTAATCTGAAAGCCGCAGCGGATGATAAAAAGATATATTACATAATTAAACAGATTGTCTGCCATATAAATCATGATAACCCCCAACGCACAAACAGCGTGAAAGCTTTTCACTTCCACGCTGCATTTTCTCACTCAACAAACACCGTATTGTACCGATCGATACACTGCCCCAGGACATAAGAAAAATGCTCCATGGAACCCAGCGGCGCGCCGGAATGGCTCATATCCGGAAGCTCGCCGCTCTCCGCCTGCTTCATCATCCACTCCAGGGCGTCGATCAGACCGTCAAGGAGCCCGTCAAAGGGACGGGAATTGGACAAAGACTCTTTGATCAGCTGATCATTATCCGCAGTTGCCGCATCAAAGTCCGCCACCACCTCCACCAGCTCATCATGCAGTTTCCGAATTTCCGCAAGATCCAGTTCATTGAGGTTCTCATCGCCAACTCCCTGGGCGGATGCCTCATTTAAAACTTCCCTTCCGATGGAGATCGCCCTGCTGGCATAATAGTTGATCAGCATCCCCTCCTCTTTCAGCCGGTTCTCTTCCTCCTGTGTCCGCACTATGCTCATCTCAGCAATTGCCTCCACAAACTCGTACCCTGTCTCCCCGAGTGCGCCCGCATTGGCATAGATAACCGCATGGTATTCCTTCGCCTTCTGATACTGATTCTCCGCATAATCATGGTTATTGCTGATAGCCGAAAATGTTTCCATCAAAGCCCTGAGCGGCTCCTCCATCTCCTTCACCATGTGATCCATCTCTCCAAAGTCCGGCTCCATATCGGCAAGCAGCAGACAGTCATCAAGAATATCCGTATTTTTTCCGTAAATACAATAGCCATATGTAAGCCCGGTATCCGGCAGCAGAGAAAATTCCTCCGTATCATCCACCACCTCATAATAATAACCGACCGAATCCATCACATCTATGATATCATTGTTCAGCTCCACATAATAATTATACTTCAGCAGATCCATCTGTTCCGGAGTAATCCCATCTTCCGCCTGCTCCTCATTTCCCATATGCTCCGGGTTCTCCGCTTCTTCCGCCCTCCTTGCGCCTCCCGCATCCTGGGGCGCCTCTTTGAAACGCCCCTTCCGTTTCGGCCTCTGCTCTTCCTCCTCTGCGGCGCTGCCGCAGCCTGATAACATACACGCGGCAATAAGCAGTATTGCCATCCCCTTTGTCAAATTACGCCTTCTCACGATCCGCACCTCCGATACAAAATAGTATGCTACTTCGCAAACTGACTGTTGTACAGATTTGCATAAAATCCGCCCTGCGCAAGCAGCTTTTTATGGTCTCCCTGTTCAATGATATTTCCGTCCTTCATCACCAGAATAATATCCGCCTCTTTGATCGTGGAGAGCCTGTGCGCCACGATAAAACTGGTTCTTCCCTGCATCATGCTGGCAAAGGCATTCTGAATCTTCAATTCCGTCCTTGTATCAATAGAAGAAGTCGCCTCATCCAGAATCAGCATCGGCGGCAGCGCCAGCATCACTCTCGCAATGCACAGAAGCTGCTTCTGCCCCTGAGAGAGCGAATCCCCGTCCTCACTGACAACCGTGTCATATCCATTCGGGAGACGCTTGATAAAACTGTGGGCATGTGCCGCCTTCGCCGCCCGGATCACTTCCTCCTCGGTGGCATCCTCTCTTGCCATCGCGATATTCTCCCGGATCGTCCCGGTCTTAAGCCAGGTCTCCTGCAGCACCATACCGTATCCGTCCCGCAGCCCGGCACGGCTCATCTCCATAATATCCGTTCCCGATACGAAGATTCTGCCGCTGTTCACATCATAAAAACGCATCAGCAGATTGATCAGCGTCGTCTTACCGCAGCCCGTAGGTCCCACGATAGCCACCCGCTCCCCTTTTTTCACCTGCAGATTAAAATCTTCTATCAGATGCTGGTCCGGCACATAGGAAAAAGAGACATGCTCCAGCGTCACACTGCCGTCAAACTGTTCCACAACCACAGGATGCTCCGGTTCCGGGCTCTGAGGTTCCTCCTCGATCAGCTCGAAAATCCGGGAGGCGCATGCCAGCGCATTCTGCAGCTCCGTGATCACCCCGGATATCTCGTTAAAAGGTTTCGTATACTGGTTTGCATAGCTGAGCAGGCAGGACAATTCCCCCACCGTCACCGCGCCGCCCAGAAAGGCGATAAAGCCCATCTGATTTCCCCCGCCGATGGCAAGGCAGGCGCCCAGTATGGCTACCCCCGCATACACCATATTGTTCACAAACCGGGTACAGGGATTTGTCAGGGAAGAAAAGAAAATCGCCCGCAGAGAGCACTTCTCCAGCCTGTCGTTAATCTCGTCGAACCGGTCAAGCACCCTGCCCTCCTGTCCGTATGCCTGCACCACTTTCTGGTTACCGATCATCTCATCGATCAGCGCCGTCTGTTCCCCCCTCGTCTTTGACTGCAGAAGGAACATATCATGGGTTCTCGTCGCGATAAACTTAGCCACAAACAATGACAGTGGTGTCATAACCACGACAAGCAGCGTGATCCCCACATTGATCGACAGCATAAAACCCAGCGTGCCGAGAATCGTGATCACGCCCGTAAAAAGCTGGGTAAAGCCCATCAGCAGGCCGTCCGCGAACTGATCCACATCCGCAATGATCCTGCTCACGATATCCCCGTAGGAATGCCCGTCAATATATTTGAGCGGGAGCTTCTGAATCTTCTCAAAAGCCTCCTCCCGCACATCCCGGATCACCTGATAGGTGATCTGATTATTGCACACATTCATCAGCCACTGGGCAAGCGCCGTCAGAAAGATCACTGCCACCATCTTCTTTGCCAGCACATACAGCCCCTCATTTACCATCCACCCCGTAAAATCAACTTCCCCGGGACCAATGATACAGTCGATCGCCCTGCCGCACAAAATCGGAAAATACAACGTAAGCGCCACCGTCACCGCCGCCAGTAAAATTGATATGGCAAGAATCCATTTATAACTGCTGATATGGTCCAGCACTCTTTTTAACGTACTCTTTTTTCCTTCTTTCATACCTGTGTCCATGCCTTTCTATTCCTGCCTGATATGACTTTCCTCTTTCTCAAACTGCGAATAATAAATTTCCTGATACACCTCGCAGGATTTTAGCAGCTCCTGATGGGTTCCCTGCCCCACGATCCTTCCGTCATCCAGCACCAGAATCTTATCCGCATACATAATGGAAGCCGCTCTCTGGGAGACGATAAACACCGTCATATCCTCCGATGCATTCCGGATCGCCCTGCGCAGCGCCGCGTCCGTGGCAAAATCCAGCGCCGAAGCACTGTCATCCAGAATCAGAATCTCCGGCCTGCGCACCACCGCCCGGGCAATCGACATACGCTGCCTCTGCCCGCCGGAAAGGTTCTTGCCTCCCTGCTCGATCTCAAAGTCAAGGCCGCCTTCCTTCTTCTCCACAAACTCCTTCGCCTGGGCAATCTCCAGCGCTTCCCACATCCGCTTATCCTCCGCCGGAGATGTTCCCTGGGGTTCATTTTCCCCATCCACAATACCCCAGCGCAGATTCTCTCTCACCGTTCCATGGAACAGCACCGACTTCTGCATCACGATACCGATCTTCGAGCGCAGCGCGGCAAGCGGATATTCCCTCACATTCTTTCCGTCCAGCAGCACCTCGCCCGCCGATACGTCGTAAAATCTCGGCAGCAAATGCACCAGCGTGGTCTTTCCCGAGCCCGTACCGCCGATGATACCCACGGTCTGCCCTTTTTCCACCGCGAAATCAATATCCGTAAGGGCGTCCGCGCCGGCGTCTTTATAGGAAAAGTCCACCTGTTTAAACCGGATATACGCACCACCGTCCGCCTGCTTCTCCCCGGCCTTTTTCTCCGTATCCTGCTCCCGCATCCGGGCATCCGCCTCTTCTTCTCCCTGGGGCAGAGAGCTTTTCATCTCCAGCACTCCCGCTATCCTGTCCGCACAGGCAAAAGCCTTTGTCACCGTAATAATCAGGTTTGCCAGCTTCACCAGCTCCACCAGAATCTGGGACATATAATTGACCAGCGCGATCACCTGTCCCTGCGTCAGTATCCCGCTATCCACCCGCACGGCGCCCGTCCGGATCAGCACCACCGTAGCCGCGTTCACAATAATATATGTCACCGGATTCATGCAGGCGGAAAATCTTCCCACAAACATCTGCATTCTGGTCAGCCCCTGATTCTCCTCCGTAAAGGCTTCCAGCTCCTCATCCTCCCTGTTAAAAGCGCGGATTACCCGGACGCCGGTCAGATTCTCCCTTGTTCTGCCAAGCACCCTGTCAAGTCCCGCCTGCACCTTCTTATACAGCGGAATACTGATCAGCATGATCCCAAAGACAACAACGGAGAGCAACGGGATCGTCACCACAAAGATAAATGCCGCCTTCACATCGATCGTAAAGGCCATGATCATCGCCCCGAACACGATAAAGGGCGAGCGCAGAAACAGCCGCAGCACCAGATTCACCCCGGACTGCACCTGATTGATGTCGCTTGTCATCCTTGTGATCATCGCCGCAGTACCCAGCTTATCCATCTCCGTATAAGAAAGAGACTGAATATGGGAAAACAGCGAATGCCTGAGGCTTGTGGCAAAACCCGTCGCCGCCTTTGCCGCAAAATACTGCGCCGTCACGGAACAGACTAAACCGATTGCCGCAAGAAGGAGCAATACCCCTCCCATCTTCCATACAAACCCGTAATCCTCCCCGCTGATCCCCGTATCCACGATCCGCGCGATCACCAGCGGCACAAACAACTCAAAAGAAGCCTCCAGAAGCTTAAACAAAGGCCCCAACAGCGACTCTTTTTTATAATCCTTCAAATAGACAAGTAATTTCCTCATAGCTACTCCATCTTTCCGGCGTTATCCGTCATTTATGTCATATTTTATATCATTTCTATCGCTTCCTGCACATTCCGCACGCCCATAAGAGTAATCTGACACCCCTCCTGGCACGCCGCCCTGTTGCTCTCGGGCAGGATCACCGTGGAAAATCCCAGCTTCTCGGCTTCCCTCACCCGCTCCTTCGCCATGCTGACCGCGCGTACCTCGCCGCTTAAGCCCACTTCCCCGAATACCACCACATCTTCCCGAATGGGCCTGTTCTTAAAACTGGACGCGATCGCCATCACAATCCCCAGATCGATCGCCGGTTCCTGCACTTTCATACCGCCCGCCACGTTCACATAGGCGTCGCAGTCCCCGATCTGCATCTGAATCCGCTTCTCCAGCACCGCCATCAGCAGATTGATCCTGTTAAAATCCGTGCCCGTCGCCTGCCGCTTTGGAAAGCCGAAATTCGTCCGGCATACCAGCGCCTGGATTTCCAGCATAATCGGGCGTGTTCCCTGGGCGGACGCCACCACCACCGAACCGTTTGCCCCCTCCGGCCTGCCCGATAACATAAACTCCGAAGGATTTTTCACTTCCGCAAGCCCCTCCGTGCGCATCTCAAAGACGCCGATCTCATTGGTGGAGCCGAAACGGTTTTTCACGCTGCGCAAAATACGGTAGGAGGCATATCGGTCCCCCTCAAAATACAGCACCGTATCCACCATATGTTCCAGCACCCGCGGGCCTGCCACGGTGCCCTCCTTTGTCACATGTCCCACCAGGAAAATACACACATTCAGCCCCTTTGCGATCTGCAGAAGCCTTCCCGTAACCTCCCTGACCTGGGAGACGCTGCCCGGCGCCGAACTGACCTCCTCCCGGTACATGGTCTGGATCGAATCGATGATCACCACGGCGGGAGCAGTTCTTCTGACCGCCTCCTCCACCGCGTCCAGATCGGTCTCGCACAATAACGACAAAGAATCCGAAAAATGCCCCAGCCTCTCGGCACGAATCTTGATCTGCTGCAGGGATTCCTCCCCAGATATATAGAGCATCTCCCTGTGATCCTCCGCCATGCGCTGACAGACCTGTAAAAGCAGGGTGGATTTTCCGATGCCCGGATCCCCCCCCACCAGCACCAGAGATCCTTTCACGATGCCGCCGCCTAAAACCCGGTCCAGTTCTTCTATGTGAGTTGTATAGCGCTCTTCATCCCCGCCCTCGATCTCCTTAAGCCTTACGGGCTTATTGTTTTCCGCACGGGAAAAAGAGGCCTTTCCGCCTCCCATTTTTGGTGTGGAGGATTGCCGCACGCTCTCCTCCACAAATGTATTCCACTGTTTACAGCCCGGACACTGCCCCAGCCATTTGCTGGATTCATATCCGCATTCCTGACAAAAGAATACGGTCGTCTGTTTTCCTTTCGCCATATCAGTACCTTTTACTTCACGGTAAACGTCACCTTATCTTCTTTCCAGCCCGCAGACACGGTATCCCCGCTCTTTACACGGTCAGACAGAATCTCCTCCGCCAGCGCATCCTCCACCACGGTCTGGATCGCCCGGCGCAGGGGCCTTGCCCCCATTTTCAGATCCGTATACTTATCCACCAGATGCGCTTTCAGCGCAGGGGTGATCTTTAAGGTGATATCCATCTGCTTCCTGCTCCGCCTGATCAGGTTTTCTGACAGAAGTGTCACAATTTCCTTCATGTTATCCTTATCAAGCTGATGGAATACCATGATTTCATCCACCCTGTTGATAAATTCCGGCTTGAACAGTTTTTTCACTTCCTCCATGACATTTTTCTTCATGGTCTCGTAATCCTGCTCCCTGGACCTGCCGGAGGAAAAGCCGAGATTTTTCGGCTCCACAATCCGCTTCGCGCCCACATTGGAGGTCATAATCAGGATCGTGTTCTTAAAACTTACCTTACGCCCCTTGGAATCCGTAATATGTCCGTCGTCCAACACCTGCAGCAGAATATTAAACACATCCGGATGGGCCTTCTCGATCTCGTCAAACAGCACCACCGAATAAGGATTTCTTCTCACCTTCTCGCTGAGCTGTCCTCCCTCGTCAAAGCCCACATAGCCCGGCGGGGAACCGATCATCTTGGACACCGAGTGTCCTTCCATGTATTCCGACATATCCACCCGGATCAGGGCGCTTTCCGAACCGAACATGGCTTCCGCTAACGCTTTGCTGAGCTCCGTCTTGCCGACGCCGGTAGGGCCGAGGAACAGAAACGACGCGATGGGCCTGTTCGGATCCTGCAGTCCCACCCTGCCTCTGCGCATGGCTCTCGAGACGGCATTCACCGCCTCCTCCTGCCCGATCACTCTCTTATGCAGGATGGATTCCAGTTTCAGCAGCTTTTCGCTTTCCTTCTCTTCCAGCTTCTGCAGCGGGATCTTGGTCCACATGGATGTCACGGCGGCAATATCCTCCTCCGTCACCACATAGCTTTTTTCCATCCGCTCCCGCTCCACCTTCTCCTTTAAGCGGTTATATTTTTTCATCAGTTCATCCTGCTCCTGCTTCTGCTCACTTGCCTGCAGATACGCCTCAAAGCGGATCGAACGTTCTATTTTGATATCCAGCTCCTTGATCTGTGCCTCCAGCTCATAAAGCTTTTCGGGCGTTTTCATGATCTTAAGCCTTGCTGCCGAAGAGGCCTCATCGATCAGATCGATCGCCTTATCCGGAAGCCTTCTGTCGTTGATATAGCGGCTCGACAAACGTACCGCCGCCGCCAGAGCCTCCTTCGTGATCGTCACGCGGTGATGGTCCTCGTATTTGGACGCAATTCCCTCCAAAATCGCAACGGCTTCCTCCTCCGTGGGCTCCTCCACCGTCACCGGCTGGAAACGCCGCTCCAGCGCCGCATCCCGCTCCACATATTTCCGGTACTCTTCTATTGTGGTAGCGCCGATCAACTGGATTTCTCCTCTGGCAAGGGAGGGTTTTAAAATATTGGACGCATCGATAGCGCCCTCCGCGCCGCCCGCACCGATCAGCGTATGCAGCTCATCCAAAAACAAAAGCACATTGCCGCTGGCGATGACTTCTGCGATCACCTTTTTGATCCTCTCCTCAAACTCACCCCGGTATTTGCTGCCTGCCACCATGCCGGACAGATCCAGTACAAGCACACGTTTATCCTGCACCGTATAGGGCACGTTCCCCGACACGATCCGCTGCGCCAGTCCTTCCACAACGGCGGTTTTGCCAACGCCGGGTTCCCCGATCAGACAGGGATTGTTTTTCGTCCGCCTGCTGATAATCTGAATCACCCGCTGTATCTCGGACTCTCTGCCCACCACCGGATCCAGCTTTCCTTCCTTTGCAAGGGCTGTCAGGTCCCTGCTGTACTGTTCCAGCGTGGAACCCTTCTTCTTCTGCTGGCCGCGGTTTTTCAGCAAATCCGTCTTATATAAATTCGGATCTTCCCCGATGGCATAGAGCGTATCCGCATACACTTTCTGTGCGGACATGCCCATGGTCGTCAGAAGCCGCACCGCCACGTTGTCGCTTTCCTTGATCATGGCAAGCAGAAGGTGCTCCGTCCCGATCAGATCGGAACCGAAGCGTTCAGCCATCCTCCCGGCTTCCTCCAACAGGATCTTTGCCTTCGGAGAATACCCTTCCCGCTCCCGGATCACAACACTGACTTCCGGCACGATATAATCCTGAATCAATTGCAGGAGCCTTCCTTCATCCATCCCGTTCTCCGCAAGAACCCGGGATGCCACGCTGTTTTCCTCACGATAAAGCCCCAGCAGGATATGCTCCGTCCCAATATAACCCTGTCCCGATTTGCGCGCCGCCTTTGCCGCCCTGTGCAAAACGGATTTTGCTTTTTCCGTATAGGGAGATTGCATAACATGCCTCCATTCCAATTATATTTTAAATATCTTCATCCATATCTATGAAAGAAAAGTCCGGTTCATCCTCTTCTCTGGTGATAAAATTTTTCGGCTTCCATTCCACATCACTTCTGGAAGAACTGCGGGAAGGTGCCGCCTCTCTGGGCGCGGGTGATCTTCTGCCCTGCTGTCCGGGCTGAGGGCTTCTTTGCCTTGTCCCGGCAGGTGGCGTCCTTCTTGCAACTTCTCCCTCGGGCCTTCTCGCCTGAGGCTGTCTCTGGGCGCTTCTGCCCTCCGTCTCCGGTCTTCTCGATGCGCCCGATGCCGAAGAGGGCCTTCTTGCAGCACCCGCCTGAGGCTGCCGCACACTTCTCTGGCTTCTCTCTTCCCTCATATCCGCCTCACGGCTTCTGCTTCCTCTCTCCGCATCCGCTCTTGCCCTTCTTCTTACAGGGGGCGCCTCACGGAAATCATCATCCTCATCGTCGTCCTCATCATCCTCATCGTCCTCATCCTTCAGATCATGATACTTAAACCCGAAGAAACCTGCCATAAGAAGAGTGATCACAAACAGCACCGCAAGAACGATCACCGCTATCTTCATCTTTCCGATCTCTTTGTCCTTGATCTCAAGATTGTGCGTATTCATCTCATCCGCCTGCATAAGCTGCTCCAGTTTATAGCGCTTCTGTGCGATATTATCATGCACATACCAGCTGTCCACGCCTTCGGAGTCCGGCTCAAAAAACAGCTCATAGTCATTATTTGCCGCAGTGCCGTCCTCTGTCGGCATATCACCGTAAATATCCTCGAGTCCTTCTTCGCCGCCCTCTGCGGCTCCTTCGCCTTCCGCCGGATCCGCCACAGGTTCTTCAACCCCCACAACTTCTCCGAGTTCCACAAAATCCTCCCGGATATAGCCGCTCACGTTAGAACCGTTATTGATAAAATTCACCTGATACCAGGTCTTTCCCTCGCTGTCCGAGGAAGTCCCTGTCAGCGTCACCGCCGCGCCGCTGGTGAGTTTTGCCACCACGCTTCCGTTGGTGGATGCCTCGGAACGCACGTTGACATTATCCTGTTTCACCGTAGCCGCCTGGGAAGGCATCGACTCCACCGTGGACGATGCCGCCGTCTGCACCGGCTCCGTCTCCACCGTGGTAGTGGACGCCATCAGTTCCGCATCCTCTTCCGACACTTTCTCCACAGTATCCGCCCGCACATAGCCCGACACGTTGTTGATGCTGATCTTATACCATGTGTTCCCGTCACTTCCCTGTTCTTCGCTGTACACATCAACCTTGTCCCCCGCATTTACCGCGGTCATCACCTCGCTGTCCGTGCTTGCCGCATTGCGCACCCTCGTATTATTGCTCTTCACAGTCACCCAGTAAGCCTTACTTACCGAACTGTTCAGATACAGCATCCCTATCATGCACAATGCCGTTACTATAGTACCTCCGACTAACCTTTTCCCTCTCATGTAAAACCTCTCTTACTCTCTTCTTATATTTTTACAGCTCCATTATAGTGTTGCCGATATCCCGCCGCATATACTTATTGTCAAACCGCACCCATTCGGTCGCCCGGTAAGCATTTTCCCTTGCCGTTTTCAGATCATCACCTTTTGCCGTAATCCCCAGCACCCTGCCGCCGTTCGTGACAAGGGTTCCGCTCTCATCGAACTTTGTGCCCGCATGGAAACAGTAATATCCTTCCTCTTTTTCAAAACGCTCAAGCCCCGTAACCGGAAGCCCCTTCTCATAGTGCAGAGGGTAGCCTTCCGACGCCAGCACCACGCAGACCGCCGCATTCTCCTCAAACTCCAGTTTTATCTCATGAAGCCTTCCGTCTATGCAGGCTTCCATCACTTCCACAATATCGTTCTTCATCCGGGGCAGCACCACCTGGGCCTCCGGATCTCCGAACCTGGCGTTGTATTCCAGTACCTTCGGTCCCTTCTCCGTCAGCATCAGTCCGAAGAAGAGAACCCCCTGAAAAGGCCTTCCCTCCTTCGCCATCGCATCCACGGTGGCCTGATAAATATACTTTTTACAATAGTCATCTATCTCCTCCGTGTAGAAGGGACTTGGAGAAAAAGTTCCCATTCCGCCGGTATTTGGTCCCGTATCGTTATCTCCCGCCCGCTTATGGTCCTGGGCGGATGACATAATCCGAATGTCCTTTCCGTCCACAAAGGCCAGCACCGAAACTTCTCTTCCGGTCATAAATTCCTCGATGACCATCCGGTTTCCGGCATCTCCGAACTTTTTGTCCTCCATAATCGTCCTGACGCCTTCCTGCGCTTCCTTCAGGGTATTGCAGATCAGCACGCCCTTCCCCAGCGCCAGTCCGTCCGCCTTTAATACGATCGGATAGTCTGCCGTCTTTATATATTCCAGTGCCTTCTCCGGATCGTCAAAGGTCTCATAAGCCGCCGTAGGTATCCCGTACTTTTTCATCAGATCCTTGGAAAAAGCCTTGCTGCCTTCCAGGATCGCCGCATTTTTCCTCGGTCCAAAGGCGCGGATGCCAGCCGCCTCCAGCTCATCCACCAGGCCGCCCACCAGAGGATCATCCATGCCCACAATCACAAGGCCGATCTTCTTTTCCTCTGCGAAAGATACCAGTTTTTCAAATTCCATGGCGCCGATGGGCACGCACCTGGCCACCTGCGAAATACCCGCGTTTCCCGGCGCACAGTAAATCTTTCCCGCACGGGTGCTCTTTGCGACGCTCTGCGCAATGGCATGCTCCCTGCCGCCGCTGCCGACAATTAAAATATCCATTTTACCCTCCGTTTCACCACAGCCTGTCAGTTTACTATTTTCTCAATTCTGCAGCTATGCGTTTTATTCCCGCCAGCTTTATCATAACTGATTCCTACCAGCAAAATCTCTCCCGAATAACCCTTAAGCGCCTGTGTATAGCGCTTTTCTTTGATCTGTCGGATTGCCCCTTCCGCGGACTTATTATACTTAAGTTCTACCACAAACGCCGGCTTTTTGCAAAACGGCAGCGGCAAAAATACAATATCCGCAAAACCATCCCCCGCCGGCATCTCCCGGATGATCCTATAATCCTTTCTCGCGCTGTAATAGGCAAGCCCGATGGCACAGGCAAGGGAATTTTCGTCATGGTAAGTCAGTATCGAGGCTACTTCCATATGTGCCAGGTCAATCCCCTCTGCCACACTCTCTTCCTTCCCCAGAAGCGTATCCTGCAGGAGCTTCTCGGATGCCTTTAAAATGCTCATGATCTCCTGCCAGCCGCCCACACTCATGGCATTCTCAAATTCCCGGGCAATCTCCCTGTTCGGAATAAAGGTTTCCTCCGTTTCAGAGTCATACGCCAGATATCCCAGATGGATCAGCAGCGTGAGTATATCATCTTTTACCCGGAAATTCCGCATATCGTTCTGAAAACTGAACGTATTCACTTTGATCCGCTTCCCGCCGAGCATCTGCACAATATCCCCGCGCAGCCCGTCAAAATCCATATCCATATATATTTTCAATGCATCATAGGTTTCCGTGGATGTCCAGTAATTGGAAAACCGCCCGCGGTGCATCGCCTCCACAACCGATTTCGGATTATAGATATGATGGTATTTTGCAAACTGATACCCGTCATACCAGCTTCCCGCTTCCTCAAAATCCATGGAATATCTCTCACATAATTCCTGCACTTCCGTCTCCGTAAAACCCGTATATTCCTCAAAAAAGCCCTGATCGATCATCGAAAACTCCCAGAACATATTGAGGGCGGAATGCTGCCCGTACTTCTTTACCGGAAGAATGCCCGTCATATACGCAAGCGCCACATAGGACTGGTCCTTCAGAAGATTTCTCAGAAAATCAAGATACTGCCTCTGGAGTTCCTCTGACTCCTGCCTCTCCCGCATCACACAATCCCATTCGTCGATCAGGAAAACGAATTTTCTGCCGGTAACGGCATAGATCTCTCCTAAAATAACAGCAAGTATCGTTTCCCGCTCTGAAAACAAGTCCCCATATACTTTGCGTATCTCTTCAACAACCTTTTCTTCCAGATATTCCGTAAGCGACTGAGCCTTCGCGCCGATCAGAAAATGCTGCATATTCAGGTAAATCACTTCATACTGATTCAGATTTTCCTCAAACGTTGGATCCTTTTCTATTTTTAACCCACCAAACAATTTCCTGGAATCACAGCCGCGGCTGTAATAAGCCGCAAGCATCCCAAGCGCCATCGATTTTCCGAAACGCCTCGGTCTGCTGACACAGATAAACTGCTGTTCCGTATCCAGATATTTATTTGTCAGCGCAATAAGCCCTGTCTTATCCACATAAATTTCCGAACGGAGCGCCCGCCGGAAACCATCATTATCCGGATTTAAATAGATTCCCATGCAATACTCTCCCCTCCACAACACTTACCAATCCCGATGCGATAAGTTCGATTGCCTTCGGCAGTAAAACCCACTCCGCCTCCTCCATCACCCGCCGCTGCAGGCTCTCGGGGGTATCCCCCTCCTGCACCGCTACCGGCTTTTGCAGGATAATGGGACCGGTATCGGTTCCCTCATCCACAAAATGCACCGTCGCACCGGTCACTTTAACGCCCCTTGCAAGCGCTTCTTCATGCACCTTCAGCCCGTAAAATCCCTTCCCGCAAAAGGAGGGGATCAATGACGGATGAATATTAATAATCCGGTTTCGGTAGCGGGAAATCATTTCTGCCGGAAGTACCACCAAAAATCCGGCAAGTACGATCAGATCCGGCTCCGCCTCCTCCACCGCCGACAAAAAAGCCCTGTGAAACGCCTCCCTGTCCGCAAAATTCTTCGGAGAGACACAGATACCTTCTATTCCCGCTTTTTCCGCCCTCTCCAGCGCGTAAGCATCCGCCCTGTTGCTGATCACCCGGACCAGTTCCGTGTTCGCAAGCCTGCCCGCCTTCTTCGCATCGATAAGCGCCTGCAGATTGGTTCCGCCGCCGGAGACACAGACCAGTACCCGCAGCTTTCTTTTCCCGTCGAAGACGGGATTGTCGATGACGGGATTGTCGATGACAATCTTATCACAGCCACCAGTCATCTCCACAGACTCCTGCTTTCTCAACATAACCGCACTCCTTTATCGCCGGCTTCCACACTGCCGACAATATAAGCTTTCTCTCCTGCCTCTTTCAATGCCTCCACGGTCTTTTCGGCATCCGCCGCATCCACCGCAAGCACCATGCCGAGCCCCATATTATAAGTCTGATACATCATTTTCTCTTCTATGCCGCCTCTTTCCTGCAACAGTGCAAAAATCGGCGGAATATCATAACTGTCCTTTCGAATCACGGCCAGAACGCCTTCCGGCAGCATCCTCGGTATATTTTCATAGAAGCCGCCGCCCGTAATATGGCTGCAGCCCTTTATGCGCACACCTGCCGCCTTCACGGCCTTCAGCGCTTTCACATAAATCCTTGTGGGAGCAAGGAGCCCTTCGCCCAATGTCGTTCCCAGCTCATCATAGTACGTATTAAGGCTCTCCTTCGTCATCTCAAATACTTTTCTGACAAGTGAAAAGCCGTTAGAATGCACCCCCGAACTCGCAATGCCGATCAGCGCATCGCCCGCCTTGATATCCGCACCGGTGATCATATCCTTCTCATCCACGATACCCACCGCGAAACCTGCCAGATCATACTCTTCCTCGGGCATCAGATCCGGATGCTCCGCCGTCTCTCCGCCGATCAGCGCAGACTCCGCCTGAACACAGCCTTCCGCCACTCCTTTTACTATAGATGCGATCTTTTCCGGAAAGTTTTTGCCGCAGGCAATATAATCCAGAAAAAACAGCGGCTCCCCGCCGGCGCAGGCAATATCGTTGACGCACATTGCCACGCAGTCAATCCCGATCGTATCATGCCTGTCCAAAACAAAGGCCAGTTTTAATTTCGTGCCCACACCATCCGTTCCCGACACAAGTGTCGGTTTTTCCATCTCCTTAAAACGTTCCATGGAAAAGGCGCCGGAAAATCCGCCGAGTCCCCCCAGCGCTTCCGGGCGCATGGTCTTTTTCACATACTGCTTCATCATTTCCACGGACTGATAGCCCGCCTCGATATCTACGCCTGCTTTCTTATAATCCATTCCTGTTCTCCTATTCGGTTCCGCAACTCTTCTGCCAATGCCGTAAATACACCCTAATAATTTTTATATCCGACTTCCTGCAGCTTTTGATCTTTCGCCTGCACTTCCCGCTTCATGTTTTCACCGTATTCCTTCAGCTTTCCAAGCAGCGTCTCATCGGAAGTGGCAAGAATCTTTGCCGCCAGAAGCCCTGCGTTTACGCCGCCGTTTATCGCCACCGTAGCCACCGGAATACCGGAAGGCATCTGCACGATAGAATATAAAGAATCCCTGCCGCCCAGAGATGTGGTATGCATCGGAATCCCGATCACCGGCATCGGAAAGATCGCCGCACACATACCGGGCAGATGCGCCGCCATGCCGGCTCCCGCAATGATCACCTTAAATCCCTTCGCCTCGGCTCCTTTTGCGTAAGCGAAAAACTCCTCCGGTTCCCTGTGCGCCGAAAGGATCGCCATCTCGTAACTGATACCAAGCTGATCCAGAATCCCCGCCGCTTTCGCCATCACCGGCATATCCGAATCACTGCCCATCACAATTCCTACCTGTGCCATTTCCTTATCCTCCTGTGATCTGTCTGCCGTGTCAGGTGAAATCAAATGCTCGTTTCTCTCGCGCCCCATTTCCTGCTGACACGCTATATAGTGTAGCCGAAATTCGTGATCTGCGCAATATCAAAACCGAAAACAATCCTGAAATCGCAGTATTTTTGCCCACTTAGCCGCTAAAAGTTCTTATGAAAACCGCTTTACGATGCCGCCGATCGCGTTGGCATTCTCCTTATTCCGATCTACGATCACCGTCATTGCCTCCGTTGTCTCCTCTGTCTGCCTTGCCTTATCCAGCATATCTTCACTGCTGATATTCTCTGCTCCCGGCACATCTGATACCTCCCTGATCTGAGACTGGATGTTTTGTACCGTATCGGCAAAAATTCCGGAAGCCTCCGCGACATCCGAGATAATATGCTGAATATCCTGAATGGACTGATAGTAGTCCTGCGTCGTATTCGCAAATTCCGTAAAGCGTGACTGCACGTCATTCTGCAAAAACAGGATGACCTGATCGAAACATTTCCGTACATTTTCGATATTGTCTTTTGTCTCATTGCATATTGCCTGAATCTGTGCCGCCGCCTCGGACGAATTGCCCGCAAGAGATCCAATCTCCCCGGCTACTACCGCAAATCCTCTGCCTGCCTCCCCGGCTCTCGCCGCCTCGATGGAAGCATTCAGGGACAACAGATTTGTCTGGCTGGCAATGCTCAGTATCTTCGCCGCCATCTCATCAATACGCATCAGTGTCTGCAGCTCTTCCATCGCTTTCTCGATGGCTTTTTGATTGTCCGCGATCTGCTGTTTTGTACTTGTCATGGTATTGTCCGCCAGACGCTGCATCCGCTCAACCTCACCCAGAAGCTGCGTCCCATGAACGCTTCCCTGTTTGATCTGCTGTTCTACCTCTGCCACGACCTGTGCGATCTCTCCCACTTCCTGATCCACCTTTGCCACGGTCTCATTGATCTGCTCCGTATGCTGCGCAAAAGTTGTCGCCGCTTTCGTATTATCCGCCACACAGGAAATCAGCACATCGGAAGAATCCTGCATCGCCACGGCGGAGTCGCTTAAGGAAGAAGAGCAGTCCGTCAGCGTTGCCACGATCTCTTCCAACGCCCCATACAGGGAATCCATCGCCGTCGCGATCTTTCCGATCTCACTTCTCTTCCCAATCCAGGGTTCCAGCTTCCTGTTTTTCATCAGTTTCAGATTGCTCAGTCCGATAATTGCCTCCTCCACATACTGCAGAGGCCTCATGCTGATCAGGATCATCACAAAGGCGAGCACACTGATGATCAGCACGAACACCGTACAGATCTCTCCCAGGATAAACATATTCTCTCTTGCCGTGCTGTAAATATTATCCTCACTGTCATAAGAAATGACCGCCCAGCCATGTTCATCGATATATTGATAACTTACAACAAAATTCTCTTCCGCTCCTTCATAGACCAGCTCTCCCGCACTCTCACCGGCCTTTATCCGGCCGATAGCCTGCAGCAGCATTTCATCCTGAATCTCGGTCGCGATCAGCGACTGATCATCCGCAAAAATATACATGCCGGTCTCCACATTGATCATATAGTAGCGCTCCGTATCCTTTTCTCTTTTCAGTCCGTTTAAAAGAGCCTCCATCTCCTCCGCAAAAGGACCGCCGCCGACATAACCCAAAATAGTCTTGCCGTCGGTATCAAAAACCGGACAATACATGGACAATATCAGTTTTCCGGAAGCCGGAGAAATAATAATGCCCGCATCATACAGCCCGCCCCTTGATGTCATTTCATCCTGCAGCGCCTTAAGCCCTTCTCCCTCTCTTGTCACAACCCCGATAACATTCGGATTGGAATGTGCGATAACATGGGTATCCCACTCTCCTATGTAAAGCCCTTCCCAGTTTGTCAGTCCCTCATAATAATACTCCGTATATTTCTGCGCCGCCTCCTGTTTTTCGGCATTGTTCACATCCTTTAAAAACTCCCTGACCACCGGCGCCTTACTGAAAGCAGTCAGCATATCCTCCTGGCGTATAACATGCTCTTCAATCAGCGCGGTCTGCCCTGCCAGCATACTTTCCATATGATTGCGCTCTGATTCCTCCATCATGCCGTTCAGCGTTTTATTTGCCGTGATATAAAGCAGACTCATACATAATATAACATTCAGCATGATCCCAAGTGTAATCTTTCTGCTTAATTTCCAGTTTTTCATTGTCCCTTCTCCTGTTGTCATTTTTCATTCCATAAAACATATATTTCCGTCAGAAATCCTCCACGATGTCTTCCGTTATAAAATCATATTCGTATTCCATCAGCATCTCCAGATACTCATCAAAACTGTCCGCAATCACTACAAGTCCATCCGGATCATGGACAAATCTGACGACCTGCCCCTTTTTGCCCTTTGCAGAAGGCGAAAAATCAAGAAACAACTGAGATGTGCCTCCTGCACTTCTTTTTTGATTTATTAGCACAAATTCCTGACGCAAAACAGCTGTTCAACCTGCAGGCGTTCCGCCGGCGCCTAAAGTACAGCCGCTGTACTCCCGTATCAGCGCCCCGAAAGCAGCGGCTCGTTCAGTGCCTCACAGCCCGGCAGTACAAACCGTCCTTCCTCAATGATCATCTCAACGCTTCCATCCGCCCTGACCGCGGAAACCTCCCCCAGTTCATCGTAGGGAATCGTGATATCCGTGTGACAGTTGAAATATGCCTGCTCCGGGTGCTCCTTCCTGACAAGAGATTTCTCGTTATCCCTGGCAATGATCTCCTTGCCGTCAGGATTAAATACCGCCACATCCTCCGCATGGGAATAACAGGTATCTCCCACCGCAAAATGGGGCCCCATCTTCTCCGCAATCAGAATCGGCAGTTTATCCTCAATCCGCAGGCGCTTTGCCGCCACATAAGCGGTAGTATTGGTGCCGATCGCAAACTCTCCGAGAGGCAGGGAATCATGATGAAACAGCACCGTGTCCCTGACCAGCTTCTTATTTTCCGATTCCGACTCAAAATTGGTACAGGTATAATCCGTCACCATACCATCCCGGAAAGTCAGTTCCAGATTCTCATACTGTAATTCATTCAAAAATACTTTTGTCACATGAAGCGTCCCTTCGGTACCCGCAAGAAGGGGCGATGTGAACACTTCCCCCACCGGGATATTGACATCCGCCACACAGTTTTCAAAGTTCGTCTGACTGCCCCGGTCCGTCAGCTTATGGAGCATCACCTTCATATTGGTACGGTTTTTGCCCATTCCCTTGATGATACAATACTCCGCCTCATCCAGCGCATCGATGATCCTCTGCTGAATATCCCGGTAAAGATTATAATCCAGCGTATTTAAGCGGATCGTCTCGTCAAAAATTTCCTCAAAGCGCTCTCCGATATCCGGCACCGGGAAGGCAATGATCGTAAAACTGCGCTCCTCCCCTTTGATATATTCATTGGTGATCTGTCCTGCTCCCGATGCGTATTCCACAGACAGTTTCTGCTGTTTCTCCGTCAGCTTCACGGCACATTCCTTATTCTCCGGCGTAAAATCCGCCTCCCCGAAAATCTCCATCACCGCCGGTCCCGCGTGTACAAAAGCCCATTCCTTATGTTCCTCAAAACTACTTTTTAACAGTTCCAGCTTCCGGTTTACCAGCTTTTTATCCAGAACAAGACCGATATCCTCTTTATGGTCATAATCAAACTGCTTATTGGGCGCTGCACCGTAAACGCCGATCCGATGAATCCCCTTCCCTTCCAGAATACTCACGGCCTGACGATATATGACAGGTTTCAGCCCCATCTTCTCAAAATTTTTCACCGCCGCCCGGATAATCCGCTCAAATCCCAGATGATAACGGATGTTCACGGTCTTTTTCTTCGACAGATCCTTTCTGCCCAGCACAAAGCCCATCCGATAGCCTTCCGTATAGGTATCCGCGATCAACCGTATCTTTTCCTCTGGCAGTCCCCTCAGATAGTCCGCCATTTTTTCTTCCTGCTCTGTCACATATTCCCCATAGGCATAAAGAAAACGGTTATCCGATAAATCCGCCTCCATCACAATCTTTGTACAAAAATCCTCCGCCGGATCTACCTGGCTCCTCACTCGCCTATCCATCACCACTTCCGAGTAATCGCTGACATACCAGTACAGAATTTCCCGGATCTCTTCCGCCTTAGGACCTTCCGCCCCTTCCTCAAAGGCTCTCTCAAAGGCGCCGTAAACTTCCAGTAAAAGTTCCTGCCGGATCACCAGTTCCTGCGCCCGCCTTTCATAACAGGCTGCGATCTGCGCCCGCATCTCCGCCGCCAGCACACATAAAAGCTGTCCGTACTCTCCCAGCTTCTCCTGACACACGGCCGGATTCAGCCAGCCTGCGGCATAATTTTCAGGCAGCATCTCCTCATACAGCCCTCGGTTTAACTTTCGCATCTCCTCCAGTGAATCCGATGCCGCATCGTCTGAACGAATATACTTATTTAACTTACAGCATACATTACAGAACGAAAACTGGCTCCCGAAATACCTCCTGAGAGCCTTCCGGCAATCTGCCGCTGCTGCGCCCGCCTTCTCATTCCTCTCCTCCGCTTCCCCGGAAAGTTCCTCTAACAGTTCTAAAATCCGCCCTTCCGCAAGTTCCAGGCGCTCCGCATAAATTTTTTCCTCTTCCCTGTACAACAGCACTCGTTATACCTCCCGATATCTCACAAATCATAAAACAAACACCTAAATGAGTCCCGCGAACTCTCAGACGAGTTCCGCCCATCTTATTATAGAAGCGCCCCCGCATACAAAACCAGGCTCACCAGCCCGATCGCCGTCAGATTCAGCGCGATTCCGACATAGGAAAACAGATAAAACTTATCCCTCTCCATCCTGCCGAGCACCCCCAGCACTACCCCCACAAAGGCAAACAGCATAGCCAAAAAACATGCCGAACCATAACGCATGTTTTCCGCTCCCTTATCCATATAGGACAAATACATTGCCAGTATAAGGGATGCCACCGAAAGCACCCCCAATATGGTAGACATAATTGATTTTTTAGGATGCTCCTTATTGGTAAAAATATAATGATTTTTTGTCACCGGATATACTCCCTGATCCCTGAATGTGAAAAGGGTACTTCCCGCGGAAAGCACCCGTCCATCTTAAAACAGCATTTTAGATTTTCTGGAGAGCAGTTTTGCCCCGCTGACAATCAGCAGCACTCCTCCTGCCACACCTGTCACAATACCAACTACACCCAGAACGATATTCAATGCCCCCGTTCCGTTTAAGGTTTTAAATGTTTTCTCTTCCATGCCTGCTCCTCCTGTTTCGGGTTTTTACGCACCATACTGCGCATAATATGCATCTATCGCCGTTTTCAGTGTATCATCAATATAAACTTTCCCGTTATATGGCTTATTATACAGATGCTCCACCACTTCCGCCATCGTCACGATCGCCGCAGTCGGAAAACCATACGTCTCGGAAATCTCCGTCAGGGCACTCTTTTCTCCTTTGCCGCGCTCCATCCTGTCCACGCTGACCACCAGCCCGCAGACCTGCACATCGCCCTGGGCGCGGATAATCGGCAGCGTCTCTTCGATAGAAGTACCTGCCGTAGTCACGTCCTCAATCAGCAGCACCTTATCCCCGGCTCCGAGAGGACTCCCCAAAAGGATGCCCTTATCTCCATGATCTTTGATCTCTTTTCTGTTGGAACAGTATTTCACATCTTTATCATACTGCTCGGAAATCGCTATGGATGCCGCCACGCTTAAGGGAATCCCCTTATATGCCGGTCCGAACAGCACATCAAAATCAAGCCCGAATTTATCATGGATCGCTTTCGCGTAATAACCGCCGAGCTTCCGAAGCTGCGCCCCTGTCCGGTAAAACCCCGTGTTGACAAAAAACGGTGTCTTTCTGCCGCTTTTTGTGACAAAATCTCCGAACTTCAGCACATCGCTGTCCACCATAAATTCGATAAATTCCTCTTTATATCTTTCCATATACCGGCATTCTCCTTCCTCTTTGTATTTCCACCTGGATTGCCATAGCTTTTATCCCTTAAAATTCATCCACAATTTTACCATACTTAACGCCTGTAAGCAACAGTTTTTGTTCTGTCCCGGCCTTTGCTTTTCTCATTTTCCGCCAAGCTTTTCTCCCACGATCCCCATCTGTTCCTCCGTCAGTTCCCACTCCGTGTTTATTTCCACGATCACATCCCCATAGCAGACCACATACTCCTTCTCCGCTTCGTTATCCCAATACACCCGATATGCCTCATCCGCCCCCCGGAAAGCAGCATCTTCTTCGCGCAGTTCAAAATACGTGGTTTTCCCGTTATACTCCCGGGAATACGAATAGTTCTCTTTCACAGCCCCAAGGCACCAATCATACAAACAGGGGATTTTAATTTTTGTGACGGTATATCTCATCCCGGGAAGGTTCCCTGCATCCCGCCTCGGCACCTGCCATGCCTCCATGCGGGCAAGTATCGGAGATTCTTTTTCCGTCAGTTCATAAGAATAAAAATTCCGGGACTTATCATCATATTCACCCTGCCAAAGATCCCCCACCGTCAGCGGCAGTTCATCCTGATACGCCTTATAGATCCTGCCGTTAAACTCATAGGTCCGTGCCGGTTCTCTCGGCGAAATCAGATTCCCTTTGGCTGCCATCATAAACATAACATGCAGAAGTGCGCCAAAAAACAGGACGGTGAGCCCGATAAATGTCAGCCGGTTCAGCGCCGCCCCTCCTCCCCGCCGCTTCATAAAACTCAAAACACTCCCGGCAAGAACCACATACAGGAAAACAAGCGCCAGAACAACCAAAAATACGCGCAGGATCTGACTGCTGCTCAGAAAAACCATACCCAGAATAATACAAATCCCCGCAAAATACGGTACTTTCCTCCAAAGCCTTCCGATACCCTTTGCCGCAGCAAACCTGCCCTCCGTCTCCGCCGCCTTTTTTGCCTTTTGATACCAGCAGACATATCTGATGATCTCTCTGAGCACATATAACGCAAGCAAAGCCGAACCGGCTGTCAGAAACAGGATCGAGTTATCCGCCAGAGTTCCAAGGGGATCTTTGTGCAGTCTGTCCAGATTGATTCCCACCTGCAGTAAAACGGATATCAGCAAAAGAACATAGGTCATAAGAAAACTTTTCTTTGCAGATTTTTGAATCTTCTCCACCTCCATCACCACATCCGTCTCGATCGGCACCGGCTCCGGATTCTCGTTATAAAAAATCTGCATCTGCTCATTGGTTGCCGCCAGCTTCCAGCCCGCATGTTCACAGAAATCCCAGAATATCCTCTGCCGCTCGGAGCCTTCCGCCTCAAAAACGGACTTCTCCGGGAAATACGTCACCGAAAAATGAATCTTTCCCGGCTCAATTTTGCGAAATACCCAGCCAAAGGACATCTTCTCGAGCATCCAGCCCTTTTGCGCCTGTTCTTCCAGATACCTCCGGATGCCCGCCTTGTCATAAAACGAAAACTCCGGTATACATCTTTTTTTATCTCTCATTTCCGCACCTCCCCATCTGTCCCATAACCGGCGCTCTGCGAAAAACCGTCTCCGAAGATCCTGCGGTAGTCCGCCGCCTGTCTCAGAATGCGCTCGTATTCCTTCTCAAGCATCTCCTCCCCCTTCTTCGTCAGGATATAACTGCGCCTTCTGCCTTCCACCTTCGTCTCCCGGATCATGTCCATATCCAGGAACTGTTCCAACAGCGTATAGAGCGTACCGGAACCGACATTCACTCTGCCCTTTGTCATAGCCGGCACCCTGTCCAGAATATCCATCCCGCAGCACTCTTCTCTAAGGCAGAGCAATGTGTAGAACATCTGCTCCGTCAATGTCTGAAATTTCATCCGCGGCATTGCCCTGCTCCTCCCTCATCCGTAGACAACCTTTATCTCTCCATTCTCGATAATCGAGATATCTATCTTTATTATATTCTCGAATATCGAGAATGTCAACCGAAAATACGGCCGGAACTTCTCACGGGCAGCAGAAATAACTCAGCATCAGAGCAGGCCGCGCACTCCTCAGAACGCCCCGCAAAACTCTTCCGCCCTGCGGGGATAGAGGGGATGATTACAGAAAAGGAAACAAATCTCTCCCGGCTCTCTGACAAGAACAGTTCTTCTTTCTGCTATCCGAAACCGATCCAAGATTCTGAAAACATCTGTCATCTATTCTACTTTTCTCCAATCCGTTGATTCCTTTTTATTGATTGTAACGACATAGCGTGACAGTGTCAAGAAAACGCAAACTCCGCATACCATTTATCAAGTAGAATGAATTTCTCTTAATTGAGAAGTTTTGACCTCTCACACCACCTGGCGGTGTAGTAATCTCTTGTTGCCTATTGCCTTTTGTACCCAAAGGCATTGATTCTCATTTTTTCTACAACCTGCTTCCATTACTGCAATGCCTCTTTTACCGCTTTCGCGATCCCTTCCCCGTTCAAACCGTAATAGTCAAACACTTCCCGCGAAGTTCCCGTGATCACCGGTGCATCCGGCAGCGCAAGATTGATCACTTTTTTCGGGCATTCCTTCGCCACCACCTGACTCACCATCGAGCCAAGCCCGCCGAAGGGCGCATGCTCCTCCACAGTGACAACGGCTTTCACCTTCTCCGCCGCTCTTATGACCGCCTCTCTGTCCAGAGGTTTCACGCAGTACATATCGATCAAAGAGGCTCTTATCCCCTCCTCTTTCAGGAGATCAGCCGCTTTTAACGCCGGGCTTACCATCTCTCCGCAGGCGATGATCGCCGCGTCCTCACCCTCTCTGACCGTCACTGCTTTATCCGCCTCAAAAGGACAGTTTTCCGCCGTGTACACATCCTCCACGGCGTTTCTTCCCACACGGATATAGGCCGGTTTTTCATCTGCCAGAAGACTCTCTATGAGTTTTGCCGTCTGGAACCGGTCGCTGGGCAGATACACCCGCATATTGGGAATAGCCGACATGGCCGCAATATCCTGCGCCGAGTGATGGCTCATGCCCAGTGCGCCGTAGCTGATGCCGCCGCTGATGCCGATCAGCGTCACGTTTGTATCGGAATACGCGCAGTCCACCTTAGCCTGTTCATAACTTCTCGTTGACAAAAAGCAGGCCGGCGATGCCGCAAACGGCTTTTTACCGCACTTTGCAAGACCTGCGGCGATGCTGACCAGATTCTGTTCCGCAATGCCCACCTCCACGAACTGTTCCGGATACTTTTCCGCAAAGGGCGCAAGGGATGCACTTCCCCTGGAATCACTGCACAATACTACAATATCCCTATCCACTTTCGCCTTTTCCAGCAACACTTCGCAGATTGCCTGCCTGTTAGGTATCTTATTCATGAAGCGCTTCCTCCTTTCTCTCTTCCAGATCTCTCATGATCTGCGCATACTCCTCCGCATTTGGCACCTTGTGATGCCATCCTGCTTTGTTTTCCATGATCGGTGAGCCGCAGCCCTTGACAGTATTTGCAATGACTACCGTAGGCGCTCCCTTCACGGTTTTCGCCTCGTTGAAAGCCGCTTTCAGTTCTTTATAATCATTGCCGTTTACGCAGATCACATGCCACCCGAAGGAACCGAAACGCTCTTTCAGATCGTCATGCCCCATCACATCCTCGGTACAGCCGGAAATCTGCAGCCGGTTTCTGTCCACGACAGCGCAGAGATTGTCGAGTCTGTACTGATGCGCAGCCATCACGCCCTCCCAGACAGAACCCTCCGCCAGCTCCCCATCGCCCATGACCGTGTAAACTCTGTAGTTTCTTCCATCCATCTTTCCCGCCAACGCCATGCCGACGCAGACCGGAAGCCCGTGCCCCAGAGAACCGGAGTTCATCTCAATGCCCGGCAGTTTATTGTTCGGATGCCCAATAAATTTGGAGCCGAATTTGGAAAATTCTTTGATGACCTGCTCGATGGGAAAAAAACCTTTTGCCGCCAGCACCGCGTACAGCGCTTCCACGGAATGCCCCTTGCTCATCACAAAACGGTCCCTCTCCGGATCATCCATATTTTCCGGAGAAATATTCATCTGCTCAAAATATAGTTCTGTCAATATATCCATGACGCTCATGTCACCGCCGATATGTCCGCCTTTCCCTTCCACGATCATATCGATGACATTTTTTCTGAGGTCGTAGGACAATGCTTTTAAATTCTGCATAATCGTGATCCTCCTGCTCCTTCACTTTTATCTCGTTCTCCGCGGAGACAGGCTTTCACATCCTCCTCCACAGAGCCGTACAAAATCACCCAAAATAATATTTTATCTTCTCAAAAAAATCTGCCATGATAAACCGACTGTCAATATCATCGTACACCCTGAGCGATCGGCGCGAAATACCCGAACGGTCGTAAGTACAATCCTCTCTCACCCTGCACGGCGCATCCTCCATATGAAAGTGTCCCAGCGTATGATTGAGCATCAGCCCTACCACCGGGGAGTCGCCGAGGCACCACAACTCGCCGGCAAAACTGGTGGCAGCCGCACCGCGCGACATCGTCAGATACCGACTGCCCAGTAAAGTCGATGTGTCCTCCATAAGCCTGGCATGTTCTTCCGCGACACGCATCGTGTTTTTTACAAGGTACTTCCCCAGTTCCCCGCAGGGATACACATGGTTCATCAATTCAAAGAAACTGGCTTTCATCGTGATATAGACAGGCTTGGGAACCTGCCATAGTTCCACATTCGATCGAAAAACCGCGCTGGCTCCATGAATATCGCCGAGCAGATTGTATTCTTTGCCCCCCTGCGGATACGCGTCCCCTCCGATCCAGATCACAGTGATCTTATCCGCAATGAGCGGTTCCAGCAAAAGGGCGGAAGCGATATTGGTGATTGCCCCGGTTCCGCATACAAACAGCGGTCTCGGATCGTCTTTCATCGCCTCCTCAATGATAAACTGCGCTCCCTCACTTTCGATGGGCGTTCTTTCATCCTCCAACCCGGCGTCCGCTCCGTGCAGCACCGGCACTTCATTGGCAAGCCCCATCAGGTTCAGCACCCTTTTGATCTCCTCATAACTCTTCTGCTCCGTCCCCGCGTTTTTCACCGGGCCATAATGCTCCGCTATAAACGCCTTCACATCAAATCTCGGCGTCATCAGCATATGAGCGATACAGTATTGATCATCCGCCTCGTTGTTCGCATCCGTGTCACATATGACACGAAGCTGTTTATCCAGCGGAAAAGGAAACGGTCTTTCTTTCAGCATTCAACACACCTCTCATTTTTCATTTATGTCTCAAATTCAATCTCCTTCAGACAGACGCTGCCGCTTCCATGATAGATCAGATAGAGCGCATGTACGCCGTCCCAGGAAACCGGAGCCGTTATCGCCCGCCAACTGTCTGTGCAGTCTTTACTGCCATTGATCTTTGCCGCCGCCAGACATTCCCCGTTCTCGGGATCATCGGAGCGCAGTTCAAAAATACCATCGCCGCCCCCGCGCAGCAAAAGTCTGATATTTCTCACATGATCCGCCTCAAAATATTTAAATCCGATCGTCGTGCCGTCCGTGATATTCCGTATGTACTGCTCCCGCTCAGACTCATCCGCCTCGGAGATATCTTCCCAGATGCACGGAAACACAGCGGGATCCGCCTCACGGTACGCGAGCATCTTCATGCCGTCCCGGTAAGTCAGATGGCAGGCATAGGCGGCAGGCCATACTCCGACAGCCGGCAGCGCTCCTCCCGTCAGCCCGCTGCTGGTGACCTCAACCTGCGGGATACTTCCATCCGGCAGGATCCGGATCGGTTCCGCACACCCCTGTCTCGAAAACTGCGTACACTGTGTATGCCGCTGATAAAAAATATAATACTGTCCGTTCACACAGACGATACCGCCGTGATCATTGCCCGGAAGGCAGACGGGAGCTTTGCGGCCATTTAATCCGATATCAGCGTTTGACACGATAACGCCGCCATAGACAAATCCTTCTGTCGGCCTCTCACTGACAGCATAACACAATTCATGGCATACTTCACTGGAATAGACCAGATAATATCCGCCGTTTATTTTGCGCATGGAAGGCGCTTCATAATATCCATGTCCCTCAAAGCCGGTTCCGGCCGTATTGATATCCCTCGGCAGGCAGACGACGGGTTCCTTTGCCACCGTCAGCATATCCTGTTCCAACTCCAGCACCATACAGCCGAGACTTACACTCCCCCCCAGTTTCACGGCAATCGCTTCCGACGTATAGCCGTAGTAAAGATAGACACATCCGTCATCGTCCACAAGGACAGACGGATCATAGGGCATATGTTCCCGAAAAACAGTACCATCCGCATAATGCACATGCCCGTAAAACGTAAAGGGACCGGCCGGGCTGTCGCTGACAGCCACGCCAAATTCAAGCATTTTTCTGATACAGTAAAACAGATAATATCTTTTATCCGTTCCCTGTACCACATCGGGCGCAAACAGCTCCCATCTTCCGTCACTGTTATGCGGATCCTGATCCTTCCGGTAGGAAACTCCCTCATAGCGCCAATCACTCAGATCATCCAACGGGGCCGACCATACCACGTAATCCTCCAGGCAGAACCAATCACCGCCGGACGAATCATGGGAGCCATATATGTAAAGCCGATCCTCGAAAATACGGGGTTCTCCATCCGGAACATACTCATATAAAGGTAAATAGGGATTAGGGGAAATTCCTTTCATTATCTTCTCCTTTTCTACTCATTCTCCTGCGATAGCCAGACGCATGACATTCGCCTGATTGATCTCGGATGCGCTCAGTTCTCCCGTCATATTGCCGTTGCTCATCACAAGCACGCGGTCGCTGACAGACACAAGTTCCGGCATATCGGAGGAGATCATAACAATGGACATCCCGTCGTTGGCAAGATCATCCAGTATCTTATAAAAGTCCGCCTTTGTCCCGACGTCGATACCCTTTGTCGGCTCATCGATAAAGAGGATATCCGGATTTTTCATCAGCCATTTTCCGAGGATGACCTTCTGCTGGTTTCCGCCGGACAGGTTGACTACCATGGAGTTTACGGAGGGCGCTTTCACCCGCATATCCGTAAACTGCTTCATCACCTGTTCCTTCTCCGTCTTTTTGTCGATAAACAGCTTTTTAGGCAGATATGGGAGAGACGGAAGGCTCGTATTGTGCAGGATCGACATCGTGTCCACGAAACCCGTCAGCTTCCGCTCCTCCGTCACAAACCCTATTCCATTCGCAATCGCATCCTTGGGCGATGTAATGTTCACTTCTTTTCCTTCGATCAGTATCGTCTTTGAAACCCCCTCTGTCAGCTTTCCGAAAATGCCCTCAAGAATCTCGCTCCTTCCGGCTCCGACAAGGCCGCCTATGCCGAGAATCTCACCCTTTCGCAATTTAAAGCTCACATGGTTCACAATATTCCGATCCCGGATCGTGGGATGGGGCACCACAAGATCCTTTACCTCCATCACTACCTCGCCGGGCTCCCTCGGCGTCTTCACATACATATTTTCGATCTTTCGTCCGATCATCGCCTGAATCAGTTCGTCCCGGTTATCCCAGTCTTTCGTCTCCCTCGTCTCGATCACATTACCGTCCCTGATTACAGTGATCCGATCACATATGCGATAGATTTCCTCCATCTTATGGGAAATATAAATACAGGAGACACCTTTTTTCTTCAGATCCACAAGAAAATTCATCAGCACATCCACTTCTCTATCTGTGAGCGCTGTCGTCGGCTCATCGAGTACCAGTATCTTCGGATCCGTGGAAATGCCGCGAAGGATCGCCAGCATCTGAAGCTGCCCGCTGTTCAGTTTGCGCACAATGGTCTTCGGTCCCGCCTCGATGCCTACCATATCCAGAAGTTTCTGCGTGTCTTCGTACATCTTTTTATAATCCACAAACATATTTCCGGGCTGGTTTCCGACATAGATATTTTCCGCGATGGAAGAATCCAGGAAAGCGCTCACCTCCTGATAGATCATGGCAATTCCCGTGTTCCGCCCGTCAGCCACGGAGTTAAACACCTGCTTTTTGCCCTCCAGCCATACTTCACCTTCATATTCCTTACTCGTATATGTTCCGCTCAGCACCTTCATCAATGTGGATTTCCCGGCGCCGTTCTCGCCCACGATCCCGAGGATCTCCCCTTTTCTGAGATCGATCGATACGTCGTTCAATGCGATGACACCCGGAAATTTTTTTGTGACATGGCGCATTTCAAGAATAACATCGTTCATTTTCACTCTAACTCCCATCTGCCCGCTTTAGCGGGCGCACAAATCAGGATGTGTGAAATTTTAATTTCACACTAACCTCTCATTCCGCCGCATCCGCGGCTCTCAAATCAACCGTATCTTCCTGTCTCCTATGCTCTGCGGGCACTCTTCTGACGGAAGTAGTCGATCAGCAGCGCGATAACAAGGATCAGACCGTAGACAACGTTCTGCCAGTTTGTGGAGATCCCCATCACCACCAGCGCATTTGTGATAACGGCAAACAGCATACACCCGAGAACGGAACCCACTATCGTCCCGGAGCCGCCTCTCATCGCCGTACCGCCTATGATGACGGAGGACATGATCGTCAACGAGGTTCCCGCACCCGCCGTGAGCTGTGCGCTGGAGAAGCGTGAACAGTACAGAATACCTGAAATAGCCCCGAAGATACCTACCAAAACGAAAAGTCCCGTGTGTATCCTCTTTACATTGATTCCGGCGAGGTTTGCCGCCTCGGTGTTTCCGCCCACGGCAAGAATCTTACGCCCGATCTTCATATGCTTCATGATGACATATCCGATAACCGCCAGAATCAGGGCGTAGAGGACTGTGATCGTCACCTGTCCTGCCAGACGCGTCTGAGCAATTGCCTTAAAGGATCCGGAAATGCCGGGAATCGGATTATTATTTGTGATAACGGCGGATATACCCTCCACGATATTGGACACCGCCAGTGTCGCGATAAAACCCGGCAACTGGAAATAATCCACCAAGATCGCATTACACGCGCCGACTGCCGCTCCGACAAGAATGCCCAGCAAAAGCGCGACCGGCAGCGGCAGTCCGCTCGTCTCAGCCATCGCCGCGATAATGCCTCCCAGAGCAGTAGTCGCCGCGATTGACATATCCATTCGCCCGGATGCCATCAGCATTGTCAGCGGTACAGCCAGTATTGTTGTATAGCTTGTCGTCCTCAAAATATCAAACAGGTTATTGGCATTCAAAAAAGCCGGATTTACCAGAGAGGCAACAATGACCAGAATAATGAGGGGCAGCAGTGCACCCAACTCCTTTACCTTCATAACATCACTGAGTGATAATTTTTTATTCTTCATAGCAACGGATCTCCTCCTTAGGTGGTATGAATCGGGGACAAATTTGCATTTGTCCCCTGTTTATTTTTCCTTTAACTTATTTAATCAATATTGATGCCGTGTTCAGCCGCATATGCATCCACTTCCTCCGGCATTACCCAGATCTTCGGTGGGAAATTCTTATACTCAAATTCCTCACCGTTGATGATCTGTTCCACAACGCCGCAGAGCTGCTCGCCACCCATGTACACTGTGTCCACAGAGGAAGTCGCACTCAGCGCACCGCTCTTTACACGTCTCAGAGCATCCTCATCCAGAGAAAGCCCGCACGCGATCACCTGTCCCTGCAATCCATTTTCCTCAATATAGGAGGCCGCTCCGACCGCACTGTACATATCACAACAGATGATTACATTTGTCTCAGGATGCGCGATAAACAATGCGCCGATAGCATCCTGTGCGGTAGCCGCGTTTGATTCGGACTCCCCTTCGCCCAGTTCATTGACCGTACCGCTGTAATTTTCAGAAATACTGTCCAGGACTCCCGATTTTACCGTCTGCTGAGCTATATTGCTGGAGGCGATTGACATACTGACATAGTTGATCTCTTCAAGCCCCTTTTCCGTGGCAAATTCTGCTATTTTTTCACCCTGCTGCTTCCCGGACTCATAGGAGTCGATGCCGACCTGCGCGACAACATATTCTTCGCCGGGATTATTGTTAAAATCAAGAACCAGAACGCCAGCATCCTTTGCACGATTCAGGAAATCTTCAAAAATGGAAATATCGACCATATTGGCCGCGATAACGTTGTATCCCTGGATCAGCGCCGTCTCCGCAAGATCAAGCACGCCCGCATCTCCCGTCTCCGCATCTGCGGGAGCCCAGTATACGCTCTCCCATCCTCTTGCCTCCGCCGCTTCCCCGAACCCCTGTTCTATATTCCCCCAGAAATTTCCGCCGGAGGTCTCCCCGATCAGCGCGATCTTTACATCTGTAATCCCTGTATAGTCTGCCCCTGCAGCGGCAGATGTCTTCGGCTCCGCAGACACCTCTTCTCCTTCCGCCGCCGGAACCTCAGTTGCCGTACCGGAACCTGATCCACATGCGGCAAGAGCGGATACCATAACTGTTGCCAACAATAATGCTGTAATTTTTTTGAATTTCATTTTTCTCTCCTTTTCTTTTTGTGTAATTTTGTTTCATATTTTGTGAAAATATGATTCATAATTTTCCTGTTTCCGCATCCGGAAAATCATTTATCGCTCTGGTTAAACTATAACTCCACAAAATTAAATAGTCAATACAAATGTATGCAAATATTGATATTTGTCGAGTTTTCACAATTTTTGCAGTTTGTTTTTGTCTATTTTTCAATATTTCATTTTTATATCCCCAGCAGTCAGATTGTGTGTAAATATTTTTCATATTTCTTTACTCTTAATATATTGTGAAAATTATCATAAAAAATTACACAAAAAATTTACATATAAACAATGGAAATAAATGAAAAAGCATTGTATGATAGATAATATACAAGTTTTCGCACCAAAACTTTGCGGAGTTTCGTTGTCCGCACTGTACACTCACCGAAAGGCATGATCTCTGATGAAGAAAGTAAAATTAACAGATGTGGCAAAGGTCGCCGGCGTATCGACGGCAACGGTATCGAGAGTATTGAACAACAGCGGATATGTTTCGAATGAAGTCCGTTCATCCGTCTGGAACGCGGTCAGAACCACCGGCTATGGCAGTATCTCCAGGAACGATCTTTCCGATAAATTGAATTTTGTAGGCGTCATCCTGAAAAAACTGCCGGTCAACATGTTTTTTGAATCTATAAACTACGCCCTGCAAAATGAACTCGAGAAAGCAGATATGCAACCTGTCACCGTTTTCTGCGACCATGTAAACAATGAATCCGTGATGGAACGGGCAAAAAAATTTCTGGATTACCCTGTCCGGGGCCTCATCATCAGCGGTTTCGAGGATGACACCCTGACGAGAGAAGTCCGCAGTCTCCTGTCCGGACGCGGAATACCTGTGGTGTTTGTAGAGCGCCTTGCTGACAGCCAGGGATTTAACCGCATCTGCGTGGACAACACCCGCGGCGGGTATCTCGCCGCAAGGCATCTCATCGAAAAGGGGCATAAAAAAATAGTCTATATCAGCCGTGGAAAGACAGACTATCATGCAGGCAGTTATCGTCTGGAAGGGTTTATGAAAGCTATCCGGGAAGAAAAACACCCCCCTGAATACCTGATAAAGACCTGCTCCTCTCCCGATGTGGAGGAGGGATACCGGGCGCTGCAGGAAGCGGAACGGGAACTGCCCGGCTTCACAGGCGTGCAGGCATGGTATGACGGTTATGTGATGGGCGCGCTTCAATATTTATATGAAAAAAATCTGAGAGTTCCGGATGACGTCGAGGTCATAGGACATGACGGCACTTATTCCGCCCTCCTTGCCCCTCCTGTCAGCAGTGTATGTCTTCCTTTTGAGGAGATGGCAGCAGCCGCCGTAAATGTGATTGTGGAATGGCAGGATGAATCCGTTGAACATTTTGTCAAAAGCGTCTATCTCGAGCCGAAGCTTATACTGCGTTAAAAGCAGAAAAAATAAGCTCTCCTCTCGGTGGGCTTATTTTTTCTGTTCCTGTTTGGTTAATCTCCCTGAATATAACAAAAAGTGTCCTCCTGTCTTTACAGGAAACAGTATTATTTTCTTTACACCTCTATCCATTATGAAGTGCCTGCCCGATATCCGCTTTCATATCCAGCACGGCCGCCCTGGACGCCTCCCCGAAGTGCTCCGCGCCGAACTTCTCATACTTCTCCTGCTGCCATGCGGCAATGATGCCCCTTGAAGAATTTACAATGGCTCCCAGGCCGTCCTCGTTGAAGAAGTGCACAAGATCCGCTCCTTTTCCGCCCTGTGCCCCGTACCCCGGCACCAGAATATAAGCTTTCGGCATAACTTTTCTGAGGATCTTCCCCATCTCGGGATAGGTCGCTCCCACCACTGCGCCCACATAGCTGTAGGAATCGCCCATATGCTCCGCGCCCCACTCGGCAACCTTCTCGCCCACATGCTCATAGAGCGGCCTGCCGTCGATCAGCCTGTCCTGAAATTCCCCGCTGCTGGGATTTGAGGTTTTCACCAGCACAAAGATTCCTTTGTTCTCCTCCTGACATACTTTAATAAAAGGCTTTATGCCATCCGAGCCAAGGTAGGGATTCACGGTGGCAAAATCCTCATCAAAAGCCGATATCCTGTTAGCTCCCACCGTCACTTTCCCCAGATGCGCCGCCGCATAGGCAGCGGAAGTGGAACCGATATCTCCTCTTTTCACATCCCCTATGACTATCAGATCTTTCTCCTTACAATATTTCACCGTCTTCTCAAAGGCATGAAGCCCTGCCACGCCAAACTGCTCATACATGGCGATCTGCGGCTTTACGGCGGGAATCAGATCACAGGTATGATCCACGATCTCCTTATTGAACTGCCAGATGGCTTCCGCCGCCCCCTCCGGTGTCTCCCCGTATTCGGTAAAAGCCTTCGCCAGAATCTGCTCCGGGATATAGCTTAACATGGGATCAAGCCCAACCACGATGGGCGCTCCCGTCTCTTTGATTTTACTTACCAGTTTGTTGATCATCTTTTCTCTCCCTTTTCTCTTACTGATTCATTAACCGCCTTATCCGAAACAAAAGTTCCTGTTCCCTCACCATCCTACCTCGAGCGCAGAAACTCATATTCCCTCGCCGCCGTCTCATCGTCCGGATAGACCTGCATATATGTGCTCATCAGTTCCGCCGCCTTCTTAAAGTTCCCCTGTTTCTCATACACCACGATCTGGTTAAAAGACAGCGTCTGCCGAAGGGCGGTATCCTCCAGGGCAAGTCCCGCCTGCAGCGCCGAAAGCGCCGCCTCATAATCCTCAAGCTGCAGATAGCACAGGGCAAGCTGATTATAGATCAGAGCGCTCTCCCCCTGATCCTGGAGATAAGCGGTATAGACGCTTGCCGCATAATGATACTCCCCGAGATTTTCCCAGGTCTTGCCCAGATAATAAGTCGCCTGAGCATCCCCCGCATCCCTCGCCTGTTCCAGAAAATTCCGCGCCGACTCAAAATCCTCCAGGTAAAAATAAATCCGCCCCTTATCGTAATTGCTCATATCCTTAGGCGCCTCTTTGATCGCCTTCTCCAGATAGGCCGCTCCCATCTCCTTATAGCCGGTCTCGTCCATCACCTTATAAATTTCCACAAGCTGGTCATAGTCGCCCGGGGCAAGGGCTATTGCCTTATCAAAATCCGGCTTTGCCAGCTCATAGTTTCCCATCCTGATCTGCACGATGCCCCGCATAAAATAGGCATCTCTCTCCTCCGGTTTCAGCGCCAGAATCGCGTCATATACCTGCTTCGCCTCCTGCTGCCGCCCCGCTTTATAATAGGCGGCGGCAAGATAATAATTCACATCATAGTCCATATCCTCCGGTATACAGCTTCCGGATGACAAACATTTTTCCAGTGCCGCCGCTGCCTCCTCATACTTTGTCAGCCCCAGATTTGCAAGCCCCTGTCCCCGGAAGATCAGCCTTTTATCCTCCCCAGACACAAGCGCCTGATCAAAACAGGCCAGCGCATCCTCATAGCGCAGTTCCCCGATCGCCGCCATGCCCTCGTCTATATGTGAAACCTTCTGATCGCCGCCGCATCCCGTGCAGACCATCCCCGCACAGAAAACCGCAAACACCGCCCCTTTTATCCCGATCTTTCTTCTCATCCGCCGTACCGTCATCTATACTCAGCCATATCAACCGCCGACAGGCCTTTCCGTCTCCATCCTATCATAAATTCTTTTTCCACTCCAAATCCTTCTTCTCAGTATAGCAAAGTCTCCGGTATTTTTCCATGAAAAAATTGCTGCTCTCATCCTTCCCGCTAATCTTTCCAATACCACCATTTCAATTTTTCGGGCTCATGCTGCTCATGTTCCGCGTAATACACCGCACAGCGGAACACATAGAGAACACACCTGTCATCCTTAAAGCCTTTATACAGGCTGTCCATCTCATACAGCACCTCCGGATCTTTCCCTTTCAGATCCGCAATGCTGTGGATTCCGATATTCTGCAGGTGCCGCTCCATATTATCGCCTATTCCCGGTATTTTTTTCAGATCGCTCAACTTCCCGCCCCCCTGACAAACATTATACCATAAATTAATTCTTATTTTCTAAAATTTTTATAGTTACTGTTATGAAAATCCGTATATAATAGTAATAGCCTGATTCAGTACTATGCACCCTGCTGCAAAATCCGGAAAGGAACTATCATGTGTACCTGCATTGATTTTAAAACAAAAGACCACTATTTCGGGCGGAATTTAGACCTGGAATACCGATTTAACGAAAAAGTGATTATTACGCCGAGAAACTACCCGTTTGAACTGAAAAACGGTTCCGCGATCCGCACGAAATATGCGATGATCGGCATGGCATCCATCAAAGACAGCTATCCCCTCTATGCGGAAGCAACCAATGAGAAGGGGCTTTCCATGGCCGGTCTGTATTTTCCGAAAAATGCCCATTTCTGTTCCGAACATAAAGATAAATTCAACCTATGCCCCTATGAACTGATTCCGTATTTTCTGGGGCTTTATGCTACGATCGCGGAACTCCGTGATATTCTCCTGAACCTGAATATCACGGATATTCCACTGACACCGGATCTGCCGGTGGCACAACTTCACTGGATGATCAGCGATGATACCGAATGCATTATTGTGGAGCAGATGCAGGACGGGCTGAAAATCTATGACAATCCCATGGGCATCCTGACCAACAATCCTCCCTTCGGTTTTCATCTGGCGAACCTCAACAATTATATGAACCTGACACCCGACTGTCCGAAAAACAGATTTTCATCCAGACTTGACCTGCAGCAGTACGGTATGGGCATGGGCGCTATCGGTCTGCCCGGCGATACCTCACCCGCCTCCCGCTTTGTAAGGGCATCCTTCACCAAATTCAACTCCGTCTGTGAGGACGATGAGGAAAGTTCCGTCACACAGTTTTTTCATATACTGGATTCCGTATCGGTCGTAAAGGGGACAACGCTGACAAAGGAAGGCCTTCTTGACCTTACCACCTACTCCTGCTGCATCAATACCACCAGGGGTATCTACTATTATAAAACCTACAACAATAACCAGATCACTGCGATCCGCATGACAAGACGGGAAAAGTGCAGAAAAACGCTGTGCATCCATGAACTCATCGATACACAGCAGATACGGTATATAAACTGATTCCGCCTTATTGGCACAAGACCGGTCGGATCGGAACCTTTTATCTTCTTCCCGTCCGGCCGCAGTTTACGAAAGGACAAAAAAGACAAACTATGCCTTATAAAATTTTACTTGCAGAGGACGATCCGCGCCTTCGGGACGAACTGAAAATCCTGTTGGAAAATGCCTTGTATCAGGTGATCGCGCCCGATGCTTTTGATCTGATCCCCCAGGCCGCGGTCACTGAAAAAGCGGATCTTGTGCTGCTCGATATCAATCTTGGGGATCACTCCGGCTTTGATATCTGTACCCGTATCCGCACACAGACGGACATTCCGGTTATTTTCCTGACCTGTCGCAGCGATTCCATGGACGAGCTGACCGGCATGTTAAAAGGAGCCGACGATTATATCACCAAACCCCTCCGGCCTCCCCTGTTACTTGCCAGAATCGCCGCCGTATTAAAGCGTACCGCAAAAGCTTCCGAAAGCCGGACTCTTACGCAGTTTTCCCATAAAAACGCAACCCTCGATACCGCCGCCTGCCGTCTGTATTTTAATGGGCAGACCGCAGAACTGACAAAAACCGAAATGAAGATCCTGCACCTTCTGTTTACCCACGCAGGCGCCTTTGTCCCGCGGGAGGATCTGATCGAGTACCTCTGGGAAAACCATATCTTTCTGGATGACAACACCTTAAGCGTCCATGTCACAAGGCTCCGGGACAAGTTAAGGTCCGTTCAGCTTAACGATTTTATTGAGACAAAGAGAGGAGTAGGGTACCGTATATGAAACCATCCGCCTTTATCAGAGACAAATGTCTCCTTCTGCTTCTGCACTTCGTATGTATGAGCATTCTTTCCGCCTTTTTACATATCACAGGATACCCTGACGCAAATATTGCGCTGATCCGTATTTTCTGGCTGATAATCCTTGGCGCATGGCTGCTTTTTACTTTTTTGCAGAGAAGGAAATTTTTCAGGGAAGCCTTTCGGATTTTGGAAAACACAAACGAACGTTTTCTGCTGGGGGAACTGCTGCCGGATTCCTTTTATCTGGAAGATAAGCTCTACCGGGAAATGCTGCGGCTCTCCAACAAATCGGTCATTGAAAAGATCCGCTTATTAGAAGATGCCCAGAAAGAATACCGGGAATATCTGGAAAGCTGGGTGCATGAGATCAAAACCCCTGTCTCCGTCATTGATCTATTGTGCGAAAACGCAAAAACGCCGGCAAAAGACTCCATAACAGCCCTTCCCTCCATAAAGGAAACCCTCCGCAGCATCCGCCTGGAAAACAGAAAAATTGAAAACAGCGTGGATCTGGTGCTCTATCACGCCCGGTCCGAGGAGGTCTACAAGGACTATCTGATCCGGGAAACCGATCTGCAGGAAGCCCTGTATGAAGCGTTGGAAAAAGAACACCTGTTATTAATTCAAAACCACATTCGGGCTGAAGTCTCCTGTCATGAAAAAGTTTACACCGACAAAAAATGGATCGTTTTCATCATCAACCAGCTCATCCTGAACAGCGTAAAATATCGTTCCCAGGCTCCCATAATCCGTTTTTATACAAAGAAACAAAAAGATACCATAGTCCTGACAATAGAGGACAACGGAACCGGCATTCTCCCCGAGGATCTTCCCCGCATCTTTGAAAAGGGTTTTACCGGCAGCAACGGACGCAACCATGAAAAAGCCACGGGGATGGGGCTGTATTTATGCAAAAAACTCTGCGACCGGCTTGGTATCACACTTGCCGTACAATCCGAATACGGAGAGGGAACCAAAATACTTCTTGCCTTTCCTGTCAGCAGTTATATTGTCAGGGTATAATGCGGACGTCCGTATTTTGCTGCCAGCCTGTCAAATCTTTCAAAAATGTAAGATAACATTCATCTATCCTCATACCGGAACTCTCCCGCCTGTGCTATGATCATCATATCCCGGCACTCCCGGATCATCCTGTTTTATTCCAATTATATTATCAGAAATGAGGTACGCCATGGAACACTATATCAGAATATGCGATATCGATAAATACTACGGAAACGCATCCCAGGTCACAAAAGCCATCGACCGTCTCTCCTTCTCCGTAAGCCGGGGAGAGTTTGTCGGCGTTATGGGGGCCTCCGGTTCCGGAAAGACTACCCTCTTACATCTCCTTGCCGCCATCGACAGGGTGAGCGCCGGACATATCTTTTATGAAAATACCGATATCACGGAACTTTCCGAAGACGATCTGGCGGAATTTCGCAAAAACAATCTGGGATTCGTCTTTCAGGATTACAATCTTCTCGACACGCTGACCATAGAGGAAAATATTTCACTGGCGCTCACGCTCCGGGGCGGCAGCAGAAAAAATATACGGGAAGCTGTCGCAAAACTGTTAAAGCTTCTCGGGATCGAAGAGATTCGGGATAAATTTCCCTATCAGACCTCCGGCGGCCAAAAGCAGCGCTGCGCCTGTGCCAGAGCGCTGGCAAATAATCCGAAGCTCCTGCTGGCGGATGAACCAACGGGAGCCCTGGATTCCCTTTCTTCCCAGACACTGCTGGAAACCTTCACAAACCTCAATGATACCCTGGGTACCACTATTTTCATGGTAACCCACGACGCCTTCTCCGCCAGCTACTGCAGCCGTATTCTGTTTTTAAGAGACGGGAAGATTTTTCACGAACTGCTGCGGGGAGAAAAGCCAAGGCGGCGGTTTTTACAGGAAATTCTTGACGTTTTGTCCTTCACCGGCGGGAAAGCCGGGGAAAATTCAGAAGAAATGAGGTGACGGACATGTATATGAAACTTGCATTCCGCAATATGAAACGCTCCGCAAAAGACTACCTGATCTACCTTCTCACCATGGCGCTGATCAGCGCCCTGATGTATACGTTCAACAGCCTGCTCTTTCAAAATGAACTCAGAAAATACCAGAACGCCGAAGACATGATGGAAGTTATGACGGCACTTGCCACCGTATTTATCATACTGGTCACCGCATGGCTGATTGGCTATATGGTGCGTTTTATGATGGAAAAACGCAGCGGCGAATTTGGCATTTATCTCCTGCTCGGCATGAAAAAGAGCGCTCTGGCAAAGCTGTATCTGCAGGAAAATATCCTGCTCGGCTCGGTTTCCCTGCTGTCGGGTATCCCCTTTGGCATCCTTCTTCAGCAGGTTCTGATGGCCGTACTGTTTTCCATGACGGGAATGGCCTACAGGCTCCATATTTCCTTTCATCCGGGCACTCTTCTCATGACACTGCTTGGCTTTGGCAGTTGCTATCTGCTTTCCCTGTTCCGCTGCCGCCGGAAATTTAAAAAGATGAATATTCACAACCTGATGGAAGCCGGACGAAAAAATGAAGAGATCAGAGAAACATTTGAACCGGCAAAGCGGCTCCTTCTGCCGTTGTCCGTCCTGTTTATCCTACTCTTCTGGACACTCTTTGGTTCTCTGGGAAATGGAGGCACAGGAGCCGTCGCCCTGTTTTTGACCGGTCTGGTCATTACCATCTATCTGTTTTATGCCGGACTCTCGGCTTTTATCATCTGCTATATCAGAAAGAAGGGCTCCCTGATCTACAAAAGGGCAAACCTGTTCCTCCTGCGGCAGTTTACCTCCAAAGTCCGCACCATGCAGTTTACCATGGGGACACTGACCGTCCTGTTTACGCTGGCGCTGATGGGCTCTTCCTTCGCCCTGATGTTAGGAGGCTGGCAGGCGCTGCTTTTAGATCATAAATATCCCTTTGATATCCTGCTCTACAGCCCTGATCCCGGGGATACCTTTGAGAGGGAGATAACGTTTCTGAAAGAAAACGTAAAGCCTCTGGAAATATTCCCCTACCGTATCTACACCGATGGGGGCAATCAGATAAACACCTGGATGCTGACGCATCTGTCAATCTGGGGGACGATGTACCAAAACCCCGACGGCAGCCCTGATACGGCTCAGATTAACGATTTTCTGGAAAACAACAGTATTTACTGCCTCTATGATACTTACATGGGGCTCTCCGATTACAACCACCTGCGGCGTATGCTTGGATATAAAGAAATAGAACTTTCTGACGGCGAATATGCCGTGCAGATCAAAGAGAGGCTTTCACAGGATGTGCAGCATATCGGTGATGATCTGATGCTTGCCGAACATCCCACAAAGGGCGCACCGCTTCTTACCTGCGCCGGCATCTACGCGGAACCTTTCTCTCAGGACGGACATAACGGCAGCGACTATCTGATCATTGTCCCCGACAAAGCGCTTGCGCATATGTATCCCTACTATTCGGAACTTGCCCTGGATATTAAGGGCACGGCTCCTCCGCGTTTGCGGGAAGAACTGGATACCCTGAGGGATTCACAAATGACAGCCTTCCGAAACACGAACCCTGCCCTCGACGGCAACAGAGGGCATGGCTCCGACACAGTGATCGTTTTTTCCGCCGTCAATGCGGTGAAAGATAATCTGAAGGCATCCATCGCCTATATGCTCGCCTCCGTCACAATCCCGCTGTTTTATATCAGCCTTGTGTTTTTATGCGTGGCAGTGACCGTATTATCCGTACAGCAGCTCAGTGATTCCGCAAAATATAAGTACCGCTATGACGTACTCAGAAAACTTGGATTAAAGGAAAGCAGCCTTCGCGCTCTGATTTTCAGGCAGCTCTCGGCATATTACCTCTGCCCCGCACTGCTGGCTGTTTTGATCAGCGGCAAAATGGTACTGTTCGCCGGAAAACAATTTGTCATGATGACCGGCATGCCGGTTTTGTCCTACTCCTTTCTTTTAAAGAGCATCGCCCTGTTTCTGGGAATCTATCTGGTTTATTTTACGGTTACCTGGATCAGTTTCACGCGCAATATAAGAAAAGAGTTCCGTTAACCCCGGGCGCAGTTTTTTCTGTGCCCTTTCAGCTTCTTTACCGCCCATTCATAATGGCTCGCCGTAACACTGACAAAATAGGAGCCAAGGGTGCTCCCTCCCACCCATTTATAAACTCCCTTCGAGAACAGTTCTTCATTGGAAAAGCACTCAGCCAGTTCCATAATCTCTGCGTGAGATTCCTGAAACATATGTCTCGCGTCCTCTAAAGGCGTATTCTGATGCTTCTTCCAGAAAAATTCATTCAGCTTTCCGTAAGTTTTCCAGTTATAGGGCATCGGAATAAAGGGCTTTGTTTCCCCGCTTTGGTTTGTGCGCACCCAGTTTAACAAAAGCTGGTGCCACTCATACAAATGAATATAAATATCCCGGAGATTTTTATCCCTCCCCCAATGCGCCTCCTTTTTCTTTTCATCCCTTGAAAAATCAAAATCGGTCGTCAGTTCCTTCTCCGTCAGTCCCGAAATAAAAGCATTCAGTTTTTCATAGTTTGTGCCTGCCGCACTGATCAAATCCGTTTTTGTCGCCGGTCTGCCCATGTTTTCTCTCCTTTTTGGGTAAATGTAAACTTTCTTTTTTAAAGATATCACATATACCCTGACATCCTGCGTCAGGTTTTATTTTTTTCGTATATCAGTTTTGCCTGTTTTGCCACCTTCTCCCTCAGATGTGCCGGAGACAATATATCCACCTGTGTCCCAAAAGACAAAAGAAATCCTGTCAGCCACGCATCTTCCGGCATCTTCACACAGACGACCAGATCCCCGTTCTCCTGCTTTTGTACCCTGGTTTTATCAAACTCATCATAGACGCGGTATGCCATCTCCCCCGGAAAGCGAAGTGTAATCTCAGGATATTCTCCGTCAGAAGCTTCCGGTACATCCGGCAGGTCCCGGCGCTGAAATTCCTCCCTCAAAATCTCCGCCTCCAAAATACGGTTCAGTTTGAATGTCCGCATTTCCTGCCTCACGGTGCAAAATCCGTACAAATACCATGCCTTCGACTTGTATACAAGTTTATACGGATGCACGATTCTGCTGCGGACTTCCCCGCCGGAACCCGCATAGTCAATTTTAACCGCCCTGCGATGGATCACCGCCGACTTTAACCGTTCAAATTTTTCCTTATCGGACTCCTCATTTCCCCATCTGGAAAAATCCACTAAAAGCCAGTTCTCCGAGCCCATCCGGAACATGGCGGAAAGTTTTTGCAGCGTCGGGCTTTCGCTGATATTCCGCGTGACATTAATGCTCTGCAACGCTGTTAAAATTTCCTGTTTTTCCTCCTGTGACAGCACCGCCTTGTCCAGAACAAAATCATGCATCAGGCGGATACCGCCGTTTCTGCCGGCTTCCGCATAAACAGGAATACCTGCTCCGCTCAGGGCGTCCAGATCCCTGTAGATCGTCCGCACCGACACCTCAAACATCTCTGCCAGTTCCGGTGCGGTGGCCTGTCCTTTCTCAAGCAGGTAATATACAATTTGAAATAATCTGCTCTGCTGCATGGGCATCTCCTCCCGGAACAATATATCTGTCAGTCCATCTTATACCTGCTTCGTAAAATCATTGCGCGAAGCCCTCCGCTGCCTATGAATAAAATAACATTTTTCAATGTCTGCCGCAATCGGAATTATGATGCCGGCGCCCCGTATAGCTTCTCAGGCAATTTTAAGTAACTATTGATTATTTTCTGGGGCTGTGAAAAAAAGGAGTTGAAAACTCCAAACTTCACAGCCCCTTTGTTTTGTAGAATAATTTAAGCGAAAAATCCCCAAAAAGGATATAATTCC
>JAAWOG010000107.1 GCA_022799355.1 Lachnospiraceae bacterium
ATAAAAATCCTCCTTTTCGATAAGAATTGTCATATCTTGATTCTTACCAAAAAAGAGGTATTTTTTTCCATAGACACAAACTTTTTTACACTACCCTTTTTTTATGCCGCATACCATTAAACTCAAAATAAACAAAAGATGGATTAAAAAATCCCTCAACCATATTGCATTACGGTTGGGGATTTTTCTTTATCCGAACGGACCGCACCGTTTAGTTAAACGGAATTACGGCGCCGTCATAATTTTCATTAATATACTGTTTGATCTCATCGGATTTCAGAACATCAACAAGCGCTTTGATACCTTCATTGTTTTCATTGCCCTCAGCTACCGCAATCACATTCACATATGTCTTTGCCGCCTCGGAATCAGCACTCTCATAAGCGATGGAGTCTTTCGCAACACTGAACTCCGCCTGCAGTGCATAGTTGCCATTTAAAACAACAAACGCAACTTCATCTTTTACTCTGGGTACCTGCGCCGCTTCCAGTTCCTGAATTTCAAGTTTATGAGGATTCTCCTCGATATCCTGTACTGTCGCTGTCAGGCCTGCGCCCTCTTTCAATTTGATCAGACCGTTGTCCTGCAATAAGAGCAGTGCTCTCGCTTCGTTTGTGGTATCATTGGGGACTGCGATCACATCACCGTCCGCCACTTCGTCCAGGCTCTTCTTTGTACCGGGATAGATACCAAAGGGCTCATAGTGGATACCGCCTGCATTCACCAGATGTGTTCCCCTCTCCGCATTAAACTCGTCCAGATAAGGAATGTGCTGGAAATAGTTCGCATCCAGTTCGCCGCTGTCAACTACCTGGTTCGGCAGTATGTAATCGTCAAATACCGTAACTTCCAGAGTCCAGCCCTGCTCCGCCAGAATCGGCTTTGCCGCTTCCAGAATCTCCGCATGAGGTGTGGGAGATGCCGCCACCGTGATCGTTCCCTTTTCTTCTGCTGACGCTGTCTCTTCACCCTGCTCTTGTTCCGCCGTCTCCTCTTCCGCCGGCGCTGCCTCTTCCTGCGTTTCTTCCGCTGCCGGGGTTTCCGCCGCATCATCTGCCGCGCCGCCGCAGCCGGTTAAAATGCCTGCCGCCAGTACGCCGGTCAAAAGGACCGCTAAAACTTTTTTCTTCATAATGTTTCCTCCTCTTATTCCGATCTCATAATATTCCCTGCCATGCATAAGCAAAGAATTATTATGGAACAGTTTTTTCTGACAAGGAACATTATAACTCCGAATCATAAAAAAAGATAATACACGAAACCTTTACTTGGCTATAGGATTTTCCTATAACTAAATTTTTCTACATTGCCATCTCCTGATATTTTTTCAGCTCCTCTATATACAGCTTCCCGATCTTGCTCACCTTCTGCCCTTTTCTCACGATATAGCCGATCCGCATCCGCTCCGTCTCCCTAAGCGGCACCGCCATATAATCACTGCCGTTCAGCTCCTCGCAGATAATGCCCGAGCAAAGGGTATAGGCGTTCAGTCCCACCATCAGATTCAGCAGCGTCGCCCTGTCATTCGCCTTGATCAGCCTTTTGTACTCATAATCACTCTTCATCTCTTCCGCCAGAAAAAGGGAATGATATTTTCCCTGGTCAAAAGAAAGGCACGGATAATCATCCAGTTCCTCCATAGAAATCATATCCTGCCCTGCCAGGGGATGTCCTGACCAGAGATATACAAAAGTATTACAGGAAAACAGTTCCTTAAACTCCAGCCCGTTTTCCTGTATCGTTTTCATCATGACCTTTTCATTAAAATCATTTAAATATAATACGCCTATCTCACTTTTAAACGATCTGACATCTGTTATGACATCATAAGTAGTCGTCTCATGGACCGCATATTCATAACGTTCCATGCCCAGCTTTTTTACCGTCTCGACAAAAGCCTTAACCGCAAAGGTATAGTGCTGGGTGGAAACGCTGAATTTTTCTTTTTTCTTTTTCTCGATATACCTGCTCTGCAAAAGCCCGAATTGTTCCGTTACCTGCCTCGCATAACCCAGAAACTCCTCGCCCTCCGGCGTAAGGCTGATCCCCCGGTTAGATCGCAGAAAAATTTCAATCCCGGTCTCCGTCTCCAGCTCTTTCATGGTCTCCGACAAACTTGGTTGGGAAATAAAAAGCTGTTTTGCCGCTTCATTCATCGAACCACAATCTGCGATTGCCAGGGCATACTTCAATTGCTGCAGAGTCAATTCTCTCTCCCTTCCTGCTCAGAAACACTGATCTGTCAAAGCATATCGTCTCCGTTTTACAAAATCTTATCAATCTCCACCGGCTCATATCGGCTGAATATCTTATCTTTTCCGCAGACATGTTTTGTTCCGTCGGCATCTATAATAATATAGTCATCCTCATTGATAAAAGTGCGTCCTCGGCGGTGAAAAATATACGGACATACAATGGAACCATCCGGCCTTGTCACCTTGACCAGAGAATCCGTGACAATCCAGACTTTCGTCACGATATCCGACCATAATTCATATCCGTCCTCCAGTCCCAGATCCTGTTCATATTTCACTACTTCTGCCTCGATTGAAGTTCTCCTGCATTTCATAATAGCGCTCCTTTCTGCATCCTGTGCATATCGCCTGACATATTATCTGCGGATTCCTGCCAAATCAGTTAAAATAACTGTTTATTTACTATTATTATAATACATATTCCAACTTTTGACAAAACATTCTTCCCATAAAGCAGAGCCGGGAAAAAACCGGCTCTGCTGCTGTCTCCGATCCGCCAGCCTACTTAATTAGGTTCGGCGCAATTTCAGGATCATTCATATTTTCCCTGTTATACCAGAATGCCGGCGTCTCCTCATCCTTCACCTCTTCTCCGTTTGCTATCATCGTCAGAAGATCCACCGTAATCTGTCCCTGATATCTCGGAGACTGTGTCACCGCTCCATACATAGTGCCTTTTTCGATGGCTCCGATGATCGTCGCGCCGGAATCAAAGCCGCAGGCAATGATCTCGCCCGCCGCCGGATCTGTTCCAAGCTTTCCAAGAAGCTCGTCCGCAGTAATGATCCCTTCCGCCGTCTCCTGGTTCGTCCCCATAATACCGATAATATCCGGCTCATTCAGCAAAACTCCCGCCTCTATTGCGCAGAGTTCACTTGTCGCCTGAGCCGGAACTTTCACTCCAATGATCACATCCGCTGTCCCCGCATCGCCGGAATCTTTCGCGTCGTCCACATACTTATCGCTCCCGGTAACCGCCGCACTCTTTCCGTCCGCTTTCACCAGTTCAATCATTTTATCAATAAAGCCAAGCCCCCTGTCAATCACGGATTCACTGGTGACATCCTGGTTTACCACACCGATCCTAACAGGCGCATCCGCCGATGCAATCACATCTTTTAACGCTTCATACATATTTTCCGCCGCAATGCCGCCCGCATTATAATTATTTGTGGAAGCCGTCGCATATACGCTGCCCTCCGGTGCGTTTGGTACTCCCGAATTAAAACAGATGACCGGAATGCCCGCATCCAGCGCATCCTGCAGGGAATCCATCACCGCCTCCTTATCGCTTGCCGCGATCCCGATACCGTCCGGTTTACTGTTGATCGCATTATTCAGCATCTGAACCTGATCCGCTATATCCGTGTTGGAGTTAGGACCGATAACGGTGACACTCACCCCCAGCGCTTTCGCCTCATCTTCCGCCCCGTCTGCTGCCGCCCGCCAAAAATCGGAACTCATACTTTTTACAATAACGTGAAAATTATAATTTTCTTTTGCAGTCACATCGCCGTAGGCCGATTTTCCCCCTGCCTCCCCGGCATCCTGTGTCTCCTCCTTTGTCTCTGACGCCCCTTCCTGTTTATCGCTCCCCTGCTGCTCCTTTTCAGGCATCTCCTCCTGTGCGGCTGTCTCTGCCGTCTCTTCGGCTTCTCTCCCGCAGCCGGCAAGCAAAGAAACTGCCGTCATTCCCACCAACAACATTGCCATTACCTTTCTTTTCATAAAACAGAAACCCTCCTTTTCTTTATCATAAATCACCCTGTTGTGATCTATACTCCCTTTGCCCCTCTCTACTCAGCCTTTTTTCCGTATTTTCTGGCATACTCTCCATACGATACCGAGCGCCCGGCACAGTACCCCTCGCTCTGGTTCGGATAGCGGTATCTTCTGATATCCTGGTCATCAGGATAGAGGAACTTTGCACCCGGGCGAAGAATCACCGTCTTGATATCCGGCGTATTTTCGCTGACGATCCTCTCAAACTGATTACAGAGCATCTCCGGATCACTACAGGTATTCGCCCAGTTGTCATAATGATCCGGTATCAGTACTTTTGCCTTTAATGTCTCTCCCAGCCTCGCACAGTCATAAGGCGTCATCTTGTCCGTCGCCCCCGGCGCGTTCATCCCCATATCAAAGATTGCCACATCTATCTGATAATTATCCCCGATCGCCTTATACGCATCGTTATACCAGGTATCTCCGAGAAACATGATGTTTCCGGCAGATGTTTTAAACAGAAAACTCACACAGCAGTTCTCATAACTGTCACGGGAAGTTCCATCACCGGTCCGGATCACCGTATCATCATAATTCATCAAAAACTCCACCTCGGCTCCCGGAAAATGAATGCTCTCGCCTACCACGGCTGTCGTAATACGCTCATCAGGTACGTCAAACCGTTTTAATTTCTCCACTGTCTTTGCCGGTCCTATAAAGCGACATTCCGTTGTCTGCAGCGCCGCCTTTACCGTATAGAGATCACAGTGGTCCTGATGATGATGGGTACTGAAAGCCGCATCCAGCCTGCCGAATTTCCAGGGATCGATAAGCTGGGGATTCATACGCATCCAGTTGATTGTATCCGCCCCCGCCTGTTTACATACACCGCAGTAATAATACTGAGTATAGTGTGATGGCCCGGAATACACATCGATGAAAAAAATCCCGCCCTCATCCGTCTTGAGCATCCACGACGGACCGCCCAGCCACCATAGAGCAACAGTCCCCTTTTTTACCTCCAGCTTTTCAATTTCCTGATTGAGCAGTGTTCCCCATTCCGGAAAACAATCCTCCAGCCAGTCCTGTCTCGTCAGCGTCCGGTTCTGATTCAGATAATCACCCGCCAGAATACCCCGGCCATCCGTTTTTTCCACCTTTTTCTCCACAATGATTCCTCCTTATCATTTCCTTGTTTTATACTGAATCAAATTATAGTACACATTTATATAAAATACAATACAATTATTAATTTTAGTATACATTTAGTTTTTATGGACAAATTTATGCATAAAGAAAAGAGGTGTGATTGTGAAACATTTACAATCACACCTCTCTTTGTGTTCTCTTTTTACTGGTAAAATATAACAGGCAGTTTTTTCAGATTATAAAACCGCAGCGCCGGTTCCGTAATCTCTCTCAGCCCAAGCTCCACATCCCCGCTCTTTAACGCCTCCACGATCTTCATATGCGTTTTATACTGATCTTCCGAATCTTCCGCCTGCAGATAATTAGCCGCCTGCAGATATTCGATCTGAATCAGCAGGCTTTTCTCCATCTGCATCAGGGAACGGTTTTTTCCTATTTTACAAAGCTCCCAGTGATAATCCGAATCCGCCTTGATACGGTTCAATACATCGTTTTTTTTCGCCGCTTCATAACATTTCTGAGCATATTCACAAAGTTTCTCATACTCCGCCCGGCTTCCGTAATAAGCCGCCAGTTTCACCGACATCCTGTCCAGGCAGATCTTGATCAGCCCAACCTCCTTCACCCTGTCCTCATCATAGACGGCCACTTCCGAAAAACGGTTCGGATATGTATGAATGATTCCGTCCTTTGCAAGATCACGAAGCGCCTCGCGGATGGGCGTCCGGCTTATGTGAAACTGCTGCGCAATAGACGCTTCCGGAATCCTGTCTCCCGGCCTCATTTCCAGAGACAGGATCATATTGATCAGATATTGATAAATCTGTTCCGAGACTGCATTTTCAAACTTTTGTTTCATATAATTTCCCCCACCTTCATAACCCGCATTGCCACCTCAACCGCCGGTTCCGAGATCAGCCCGCCGCCAAGCAGCTCCCTGTCCTCTTCCGTCTCTTCCCCCCTGCTCTTTCGCAGCACTGTGGTATTCAATTTTTTAAACAGCGGCACAAGCTTCTTTATATCCCGCTCTTTATCCAGAATACAGCTTCCCAGAAACTTCTGCTCAAATTCACAGGTGGAGATAATCTGCATACAGATACGCAGCTCACCGGTAATATCCGAAGCCTCCATTAAGATATCAGGCCTTTTTTCAAAGCATTTCAGAAAATATTCCTTTGCCCCCTGCACATCCTTTCCGGCAAAAAAATCCGCCAGTGCCTTTTTCACTTCACCCGTCTCAAACTTTTCCCCTATAATCGCAATCCGGCACTCGTAGGGGTGCAGTTTGTTTACCTGTACCCAGACCATCTGCAGAAATTCCGACAAAAAACCGAAAACCCGCCTCCTGTATCCGTCATATCCTGTCACATCGATCCTTCTTTGCACTTCAAATAAAATGTCAAAAAGCCAGGTACAATATCTGTCGTAGAGAGGCTTTGGCATGACACAGATATTGCCGAAATATACCCTGTTGTCATGTACAAGCTTTTCAAAATGATCGTAATAAGCCGGATATTTTTCGCGTATCACTTCCTCTGTGACACACAAATCTCTCAGATTATGGTCCACCGCAAAGCCATCATAATAATTGCTGTGAAGGACAAGCTGTTCCGTGGTGATCAGGTCATGATCCCGCAAAAGCTTCCCGCAGTCCCGCTCCGTCAAAAGCCGTTCCGCTCCGCTCTTTCCATCGCGTATCACAGGATAACGCCGATAATGGCAGATCCCTACATTTTCCGTACCGGTCCAGTGCTTCCACACCCAATACATACCGGTCAGTTCGCTGAAAAAGGGGTTCTGTGCCGATATATTATCATCCCCCTCATCATCCCGCAGGTAAGACCGATCCAATGTTCCTTTCAAAGCGTGCCCCACCTGCAGCGGCACATACATAGTATCCTTCGGACTTTCAAACAATTTATGAGTCATTACAAAGATTTTTGTAGACATGGCTTTTCCTTACGTATCCTCTTCCAAGACTTTTTTCAATGCCCTCTCTGCCTCTTCCCGCTCCAATAGAAACCCGGATGCCAGGGAAGCTATGATTTCCGATTCTGTCTTCTGACTTTTTAACAATTTATTTACATACCTGTAAATTGTAAACTCTTTCCGTATATCCTCTTTTTCATTTTCTGCCCGGTCCAGCTTATTTTGTGTGACGCTAAGCTCGTTTTATTTCTTTTCCGCTTTTTCCGCCTTTTTTCTATCGGCCTCAAAATTTTTCGGTACATTTTCAAACAATCTTGCCATTTTGCGCTCCTTAATCGTTGCAACAGCCTTTTCCGTTTCTTCCTCTTTCAGGAAATTTTTTATACATTTCTTTTTCATAGTCTTCCCATATATGTACTATATAGCGGAGTATCTGCATGACCACATTATACTCCACTTTCGTCTCATGTTCAATAAGTGAAATAATATAAAGTGATAAGTTAAGTTCCTTTGGTTACTAATCATTGCATGTCTTTCTTTTTCCACTTTTGCTACCATCCTTTCCGGCATAATATAAATACACCGCCCGGAACCTGCCTTCAGGCGTTTTACTTATTTATGCCCACTACAAACTTATTTTTGGAATACTTGCCTGAAATGCAGAACACAGCAAGATTTGTTATAATAGATATTTACATCTGAGAAACAGATGTGACTCCTTATTACTTTACTAAAATTTAAATCAGATTTCAAGTTATTTACAATAAATTTTTGAATAAAACGTAACAGTTTAGCATAGGAGTTTGCACTTGCTGCAAACTCCGTAAAAATGTGTGATGGGAAAATAGAATCCGCCCTTTCACCGTAGGTGAACTTAAAATAGGGCGGATT
>JAAWOG010000108.1 GCA_022799355.1 Lachnospiraceae bacterium
TTCAAGTCGCCTTCGGCGAGGGGCAGATTCTTTTGGCTCAATTTACATGTTTTCACGGACTTTGCAGTAAATGCAAAGTCCTGGGCTGAACTGTTACATCAGTGTATCAGAACCTGAAAAAACTACTTGACAAAATGATAAATGGTATGTAAGATAGATAAGTACGGAACAGATAATGTTTTGTAGATGCGGGTACGTGTAGCTCAGCTGGATAGAGCGTCTGGCTACGGACCAGAAGGTCGTGGGTTCGAATCCTGTCACGTACATAAAAGCCTTGTAAACTGTATGGTTTATAAGGCTTTTTGCTAATACATAAGATAAATGGACTCGGGAGGAAAATGCTATGGCAAAGTTGCTGCTAAAGCTGAAAAAGATGATATTCAGCCGGCTGGTCATTACGGTTGTGCTTGTGCTGGCACAGGCATACTTTTTGTTTGCCACATTTTACTGGCTGGGTAACTATATGCCGATCATATCCGTTATGCTGACACTGCTGACAGGCGTACTTCTGATCTATGTGGTGAACAGAGATATCAATCCGGCGTTTAAACTGACCTGGGCGATCCCGCTGTGCCTGTTTCCATTGTTGGGCGGACTTTTGTATTTATATGTGGAGATCAACTTTATTACCTTTGCGATCAAAAAGACGATCAATCGAAGAATTGCCGAGGGAAAGCCCTATCTGGAACAGGATAAGGAGATCCGCAGGCGGCTGAATGAGAGCCCCTGTTCCATGTCCGCCATATCCCGGTATGTGGAAAATGCGGGCGGTTTTCCTACTTATGACAATATAAATGTAACTTATTTTCCCTGCGGGGAGGATAAGTTTGCGGATCTTCTGCCGGAACTTGAGAAGGCGGAGCGCTTCATACTGATGGAATATTTTATTATTTATCAGGGCACTGTCTGGGACAGCATTCTGGATGTTCTGAAGCGGAAAGCGGCGGAGGGTGTGGAAGTAAAGCTGATGTACGACGGTACCTGTGCGATTAACGGGCTGCCCGGAAAATATGAGGAGAGACTGAGGGAAGCGGGGATAGAAGTGAGAGTATTTCTGCCGGCGGTTCCTTTTTTTTCCACCCATCAGAATCACCGCGATCACAGGAAGATACTGGTGATAGACGGAAAGACAGCGTATAACGGCGGTATCAATTTAGCGGATGAATACGCCAACAGGACACATCCCTACGGACATTGGAAGGATACGGCGGTAAAGGTGCAGGGGGATGCGGTCAGAAGTTATACCATAATGTTTTTGCAGCTCTGGTACAGTATCGGACCGGAGAGCAGCCCGAATTTTATTCCGGGAGACTATCTGAAATATCTGCCGGAGCGGGTGCAGGAGAGAAAAGTACTGCCGCTGCCGGAGGAGGGCAGGAAAATACCGGACGGCGGATACGTGATGCCTTACGGGGACGGCCCGAACAGCAGGCATTCCCTGGCGGAGAACGTATATCTGGATATGATGAACCGTGCCAATCGTTATATCCATGTGATGACGCCTTACTTTATCAATGACAATGAGACCATACGCGCCTTTAAGTATGCGGCGGAGCGGGGAACGGATGTAAAACTGATCGTGCCGCATATTCCGGATAAAAAGGTGATTTTTGATGTGACAAGAATCAGTTACCCTGTGCTTTTGCGGGCGGGGGTTAAGGTTTATGAATATACGCCGGGGTTTATCCATGCAAAAGTAGTTGTGTCCGATGACAATAAAGCGGTCGTAGGTTCCATCAATTTTGATTTCCGCAGCCTGTATCACCATTTTGAATGCGCGACCTATATTTACCGTAATCCCGTGATCGATGAGATCGAAGCCGATTTTCAGAAAACGCTGGAAGCCTGCCAGGAGGTGACTATGGAATATTATCTTTCGATCCCCTGGTACCGCCGCCTGTTTGGAAAAGTGCTTAATTTCTTTGCGCCGTTGCTGTAATGGGGGCAATGTCATGTTATCAGCTGGTATCCATAGTGTTTATGCATTTTTTATATTCGTTTTATGGAAAAATGCATCAGGATATGATACACTTCATTAAAAGTAAAAATACAACACGAAGCAGAGAAGAGGAACGGAAAATATTTCATGAACAGATATGAATTTATCAGTGCACTGCGTATGGCACTCACCGGGAAGGTTCCGGCGACAACGGTAGAAGATAATATTCGTTATTATGAAGAGTATATTGAAATACAGCTTCGTCAGGGAAAGAGCGAGGAGGATGTGCTGGAAGGGCTCGGAGATCCGAGGCTTTTAGCGAAAACAATCATTGAGGCAAACAAATACGCCGAAGGCTCGGAAACCTATGGAGAAGACGGTTATGGGGAGATTCCCGCAGGAGGCAGCGGAAAAAGTTTTAAACAGTGGTACAGGGAGAGGCCGCACTGGCTTCATACACTGATGTCCGTACTGATGGCGGCATTTGTCCTGTTCGTCGTTTTTACCGTGCTGCAGGCGCTGTTTCCGTTTATACTGCTGATTGTGCTTGTGACGGGGGTTTACCGCCTGATCAGACAGCTTCGTTAAAATTTTTTGAAAAATTTTTAATTTTATGTATAAATCATAAAAGGGTGAGACATACTACTGACTGTAATAAAAAACAGCTAAGCTGTTTACAAAAATTCAGGAGGTATGCATATGTCTAAGAATGACACAAACAAAACAGGAAATTCTCAGAACGAATCTCAGAAGAACCAGAACCAGAATCAGAACAAGAATTCTTCCAATTCTTCTGAAAACTGCAAGAACAGCAGCAACAATTACTAAGATAAGGCAGAAGGGGAAAGCGAAAGCTTTCCCTTTCTTATATCATTCTTATATCACGTTTTGGTTGACAGAGTAAATATCGTAATTTAATATAGGTTTATGAGAAAATTTGAATTAATCGCTCCCTGCCATTTCGGGCTCGAAGCGATACTGAAAAAAGAAATTACGGATCTGGGATATGAAGTGCTGCAGGTGGAGGACGGCAAAGTTCTCTTTGGGGGAGATGAGGAGGCTGTCTGTCGTGCCAACCTGTTTTTGAGGACGGCGGAGAGGGTTCTGATCAGAATAGGAAGTTTTCCGGCTATCACCTTTGAGGAACTGTTTCAGGGGACGAAAGACCTTCCCTGGGAGAGTTATATTCCGATGGACGGGAAGTTCTGGGTGGCAAAGGCCGCCAGCGTGAAGAGTAAACTGTTCAGTCCTTCCGATATCCAGTCGATCATGAAAAAGGCAATCGTGGAAAGGTTAAAGGGCGTATATCATACAAACTGGTTTCCGGAAGAGGGGGAGAGTTTTCCGCTCAGAGTGTTTATCATGAAAGATATGGTAACCGTGGGGCTTGATACTACCGGGGAATCATTACATAAGCGGGGCTACCGGAAACTGACGGCGAAAGCTCCCATTGCAGAGAACCTGGCGGCCGCACTGATCATGCTGACTCCCTGGAACAGGGACAGAATACTGGTCGATCCTTTCTGCGGCAGCGGGACATTCCCTATCGAGGCTGCGATGATGGCGGCAAATATGGCGCCGGGTTTAAGCAGGGAGTTTTTGTCGGAAAACTGGGAGCATCTGATACCGAAAAAGGAATGGTACGATGTGCTGGATGAGGCAAATGACCTGGTGGATTTGTCGGTGGATACGGATATTCAGGGATATGATATAGATGACGCCATGGTGGCGATCTCCCGGGAGAATGCAAAGAGAGCCGGAGTGGAGAAGCTGATTCATTTCCAGAGAAGACCGGTGTCGGAGTTGAACCATCCGAAAAAATACGGCTTTCTGATTACCAATCCGCCCTACGGGGAGCGGCTGGAAGAAAAAGATAAGCTGCCGGAGCTTTACCGTACTTTGGGAGAGCGGTATAGGCATCTTGATAACTGGTCCATGTATCTGATCTCCGCCTACGATAAAACGGAACAGGATATCGGCAGAAAGGCGGATAAAAACAGGAAGATATATAACGGGATGATGAAGACGTATTTTTACCAGTATATGGGAGCGAAACCGCCCAGAAGAAAGAAGGCCGGGGAGAGCAGAGGATGAAAAAGCTGATGGCATGGTCTGCCTTTCTTGGGGGAAGTTTTCTGGCGGCAGCGCTGGGGCTTGTTATCTATCTGGGTATGAACGGGGCGGCAGTTTCGGCAGATGTCGGCGCCGCAGCGGTATTGGCGGGACCGTCAGGATCAGGGGAGCAGCCCAAAGAGGAAACCCTGCAGGCAGCATCCGATCAAACGACAAAAACATATGAGAGAATTGTCGTATTGGATGTGGAGGCTTCCGATGAACTGACCGGCCCGGAAAAGGAAGCGCTTTACCGGATAGAAAAAAAGTGCGGGGAGCTCCTGGAGAGAGAGGGTATTTTGACATACGGCGTCTCCGAAACAGACAAAGAAGCCGGGACGGATGAAAAACTGACACTGGTGGAGGAGACGAATGCGAGCCTGTATCTGGGGCTGATGTTCGATAAGGATGAGGATAAAGAACTTTTCGGCAGTTATGTCTGTTATAACAGCCTGTATTTCCGCCCCTGGCTGACGAACGGAAGCTTTGCGGACCGGATGGAGCGCTCAGTCGTTACCGCTATCGAAGGGAGGGCGCTGGGGCTTGTGGAAGTGGAGGAGGGCATCTTACAGGAGATGTCCATCCCGGCAGCGATTGTCTGTCCGGGGTATCTGAGTCATGAGAAGGAAGGAAAGCTTCTGCTGACGGAATCCTATCAGGACAGGATCGCGGAGGGAATCTGCAGCGGTGTGATAGAAACATTTAAGGAATTGGAATAATGATGAAAATTATTGTAGCAACAGGAAATAAGGATAAGGTAAAAGAGATCAGGGAAATTCTGGGGGACATGGAAGCCTGCGTGGTGACTATGAAAGAAGCGGGCATTTCGGTGGGGGCTGTGGAAAACGGCAGCACATTTCTGGAAAATGCCATCATGAAGGCTAAGGTGGTGGCAGCGGAGGCAGCAAAGGATGAGGCCTGGAAGGATGCCATTGTGATAGCTGATGATTCGGGACTTGTCATCGATGCGCTGAATGGGGAGCCGGGAATTTATTCCGCCCGTTATCTGGGGCATGATACCTCCTATCGGGTGAAGAACGCCGATTTGATCAGTCGTCTTAAGGGGGTGCCGGATCAGGAGCGCGGCGCCCGGTTTATCTGTGCAATCGCCGCTGTCTGCCCTGATGGGGAGATTCTGACAACGGAAGGGGTAATGGAAGGCAGAATCGCGAGCGAGGAGCGGGGAGAAAACGGATTCGGTTATGATCCGATCTTTTATCTGCCTCAGTTTGGCCTAAGTGCGGCGGAACTGGCCCCCGAAGAAAAAAATAATATCAGCCACCGTGGATCTGCGCTGCGCGCCATGCGGGATAAGTTTGCAGATGGGGAAAAGCCGGGGCTGTATACGGAGGAAGACAGATGAGAGTTTTGATTGTGAGTGATACACACAGGCAGGGAGAGAACTTTTACAGGGCACTGGAGGAGACGATGCCGGTATCTTTGGTCATTCACTGCGGGGATGTGGAAGGGCAGGAGCATGAATTTGAGAACGCGGTGCGGATGGTGAACAACTGTCCTCTTGTCATGGCGGCAGGGAACAATGACTTTTTCTCGAATTTGAAAAATGATGTGGAAATCCAGATCGGTCCCCATAAGGCACTGATCACCCACGGACATAATTATTATATTTCGGTGAGCAATGAATTTTTAAAGCAGGAAGCTGTGGCACGGGGGTATCAGATGGTTTTTTACGGGCATACCCATCGTCCGGTGGTGGATGATAACGGCAACATTCTGGCAGTGAATCCGGGAAGCCTTTCCTATCCGAGGCAGGAGGGCAGAAAGCCTTCCTATGCCCTGATGGAGATCGACGAGGAGGGAAAGGTGGAAGTCGCGATACATTACCTGGAGCGGTTTTGAGATGATAAAAGCTTTCAGGAAGCAGAGATTGCAAAACAAAAAGCAGTGGGATCGTATAAAAACAACAGGTACGGTGTTAAGGATGCTCTTATTGGCAGCAGCATCCTTTTTCGTGTACGGGTTGGCAGGGATGCCGGAGGCGGTATCTGCCGGGAAGCTGACAATTTCTTTGCAGAGTAATAAAAACGGAGAGGGATGTTATCTTTTTTTGCCTTCCTTTGCGGGAGTTTCCGATGTCAATATTCGGATGCCGGGTGGGCAGTTAGAAGGAGAAGTGGTTTTTTCCGGGGAGCAGACGGATATGATATCGGTGAGAGCCGGGGATCAGGAGGCGGAGGCAGAAGTAAGGCGCTCTGAAAATATGCCCTGTATCTGGATAGAGACAAAAGAGCCTCTCGATGAGCTGGAGGCGGACAAGGAGAGGGAGAGTGAAGGAAAGCTGAAAGTATTTTCTCCCGGGGGCAGAATAACCTGGCAGGGAGAAATAGAGGCGATGCACGGCCACGGAAATTCCACCTGGTATGAAAATAAAAAATCATGGCTGATAAAACTTTCGGGAAAAGCCTCTTTGCTGGGGATGGCGCCTTCTAAGAAATATTTGCTGATCTCCAATGTGAAAGATCCTTCCATGATGCGCAACAAACTGTTTCTGGATATGGCAAAAGAATGCGGACTGCCGGGGGCTTTGAGCTGTGAGTGGGCGGATCTGTATGTGAACGGTGAGTATCAGGGGCTTTATCTTTTGACGGAGAAGGTGGATGTGGCGCCCGGACGGTTGGAGATCGGCTATCTGGAGGAAGAAAATAAGGAACTGAACGGCGATGTGGCGAGTTATATGAATCATACGATAGCAGTGGAGGATACAACTCTTCTGCAGGGATGGTTTTTGCCCGAAAATCCGGATAACATTGAGGGCGGTTATCTGCTGGAGATGGAATATCCTGTCAGATATGCGGCGGAGCCCAGCAAATTTCTGACAAGAGGCGGTCAGAATGTTGTGGTAAAAAGTCCGGCTTATGCTTCCGTGGAGCAGATGTACTATATCTATGGTTTTGTGCAGGATTTTGAGAGCGCCCTTTTTGCGGAGGACGGTTATCTTTCGGCGGCGGAGGCGCTGGATGCGGGCAGGACGGGGATATTCTATACGGAAATGATAGATCCGGAATCTTTTGCAGGGCGTTATGTGTTGGATGAGATCAGCAAAAATATCGATGCCAATTCGTCCAGTGTCTTTTTCTATAAACCGCGGTACGCGGACAGACTTTATGCGGGCCCGGTCTGGGATTACGATCTTGCATTGGGAAACAGCGGAGGCTGGGGGGAAGCAGGCTCTCTGCACGATCCGGAGGGGTTTTATGTCAATACGGCGGGCTGGAATAAGGTGTTGTATGAAAAGCCGGAGTTTTATGCCGCCGTGGAGAAAAGCTATCGGAAGCGCTATGCGCCCTGGGTGGAGGCGTTTCTGGAGAAAGGGTATGGGGAGTATAAGGAGAAGATCAGAGCGGCGGCCGAGATGGATAACTGCTACAGAGGAATCGATACCTGGGAGGAAGGCGCGGAGGAAATGCGTGGATTTTTGGAGCGGAGGAAAAGGTGGCTGGATAGTCAGTGGGAAGAGGAGGAATGAGGCATAAAAAAGATGTTGCAAAAAAAGTAAAAAAATAGAAAATTTTTCTTGACATGAGAAAAACATTGTTATATAATAATCCTTGCGTCACGGTTAGGGACGCTGCAAGGCAGAAAACGAAACGGGCCTGAAAAATTGCCGGGGTGTGGCTCAGCTTGGCTAGAGCGCCTGGTTTGGGACCAGGAGGTCGCAGGTTCGAATCCTGTCACCCCGATTGGGAATATGGCAGTTTACAATTCGGGGGAAGTTATCATTTATATGCGGGTGTAGTTCAATGGTAGAACACCAGCCTTCCAAGCTGGACACGTGGGTTCGATTCCCATCACCCGCTTCAGGTATGATTTCATACCGGCGCCG
>JAAWOG010000109.1 GCA_022799355.1 Lachnospiraceae bacterium
TTATCTGTAAGTAACATGAACACATTCTCCATGGTTTTTCTTTATTGTACTTGAAATTTGGAGGTAATGCAAAACTTTTCCGGTTTATCCGGGTTAGGAGGTTAAAAATGGAAATACTGAGGATTATATTAACAGTGCTCTTTATATTGGATTGTGCCGCTTTGGTGGTACTTGTATTAATGCAGGAAGGAAAATCTGCCGGTCTCGGCGCTATCAGCGGTTCTTCGGATACCTACTGGGGAAAGAATAAGGGACGTTCCAAGGAAGCAAAGCTTGTACTGATTACAAAGGTCCTTGCGATCCTCTTTATTGTATTGGCGGCGGTGCTGAACATTAAAAGATTTTAGAAAGCGAGTAAAAATCCTGCGGCGGCAGGATTTTTTGCTTTTATGAGCAGTCCCGTGCAGAGGCAATATGCCGATAAGGCAGCGTACGGGCCGCGCGGCGAGCAGGGTAAGACGGCTCTTTCCTATTCGATTGCGCAGGCATTCATAAGGAAGTTTGGAACAAAAAAGTAAAGGGAAATTGGAATAGAGGTAAGAAGTGTCGGAGTTACAGATACAAACCGGAGAAAAAGTAAATAACAGGAAACTTGTCGGAACTTATCAGCAGAGTAAAAATTACGGTTTTGTCATCCCGGATAACCGGCGGATGAGTGCGGATATTTTTATTCCGATTGAAAAATCCGGCGGCGCGTCGGATGGCCTGAAGGTGATTGCCGAGATTACCGCGGAGGCGAAGGAGGAAGAGCGGAAGAGCCCGGAGGGAAAGATTGTGGAGATTTTAGGGGACCGGGATGAGCCGGGGATCGATATTCTCTCCGTGATCAGAAGCTATGAACTGCCGGATGTCTTTACCGGGCGGGAGCTGCGGCAGGCGGAGCGGGTGGCAAAGGATGTCAGCGAGGCGGACCGGGCGGGGCGCATGGATCTGCGGCAGGTACGGATGGTGACCATCGACGGCGATGACGCAAAGGATCTGGACGACGCGGTGAGTTTGTCGGTATGCGGCGGCATCTGTGAACTGGGCGTGCATATCGCGGATGTCAGCAACTATGTGCAGGAATATTCGGCGCTGGACCGGGAAGCCTTCAGGAGAGGAACCAGTGTTTATCTGCCGGACCGGGTGATTCCGATGCTGCCCGAGCCCCTCTCTAACGGGATCTGTTCCCTGAATGCGGGGAAGGACCGCCTTTCTCTGAGCTGTCTGATGCGGATCGACGAGAAGGGAGAAGTGACGGATTATCGGATTGTGGAGTCCGTGATCCGGGTGGATGCGCGGCTGACGTATCATGTGGTAAAGCGTATTTTAGAGGATGATGATAAGGCGCTGCAGGAGCGGTATGAGGACTTTGTGCCGATGCTCAGAAAGATGGGAGAGCTGTCGGCGCTGCTTCGGAGAAACCGGGAAAAAAGAGGTTCCATTGATTTCGATTTCCCGGAGAGCAGACTGTCTTTAGATGAGGCGGGACGTGTGCTGGATATAAAGCCCTATGAGAGAAACACTGCCACAAAGCTGATCGAGGAGTTTATGCTGCTTGCGAATGAGACGGTGGCGCAGCACTTTTACTGGCTGGATATTCCTTTTCTCTACCGGAGCCACGAGAGCCCGGAGCAGGAGAAGATCAGAAAGCTGGCGTTTTTAATGCGGAATATGGGGTTTGGCATGAAGGCGGGACGGGAGGAGATCCATCCCAAGGAAATCCAGAAGCTGTTATGGCAGGCGGAGGGAAGTGAGTTTGAAGCCCTTGTCAGCAGGCTCGCCCTGCGCAGCATGAAGAAGGCGGGATATACGTCGGCCTCTCTTGGGCATTTCGGGCTTGCCAGCCGCTACTATTGTCATTTTACCTCCCCGATCCGCAGATATCCGGATTTGCAGATCCACCGCATCATCAAACAGTATCTGCGGGGGAAGCTGGATGAAGAGAAACAGACGCACTACCATGAAATTTTAGACCGGGTGGCGGAACAGAGTTCGGCGACGGAGCGGCGGGCGATCGAGGTGGAGCGGGAATGCGAGAAGATGAAAAAGGCGGAGTATATGGAGGCCCATGTCGGAGAATGCTTTACCGGCATCATCTCCGGCGTCAATTCTTTTGGGATCTATGTGGAACTGGAAAATACGGTGGAGGGGCTTTTGTCGGTCTCCGATCTGAGAGATGATTTTTACCGCTATGAGGAAGAGGAGTACAGGCTGGTGGGGGAACATACCGGCAGGTGTTTTTCCCTGGGACAGAAGTTGTCCGTAGAAGTCAAAAAAGCGGATAAGGTGATGAAGTATGTGGATTTTGTGTTAGCAAAAGAGCAAAACGGGATATGATAGAACGGGAGGTTTCGGATGGCAAAGGAAGGTATGAAGCTGGTGGCAAATAACAAAAAGGCCTACCACGACTATTTTATAGAAGAAAAACATGAAGCCGGGCTGGTGCTTCACGGCACGGAGGTAAAGTCTCTGCGCCTTGGTAAATGCAGTATCAAGGAGGGGTATGCGAAGATCGAGAACGGGGAAGCCTATGTATACGGCATGAATATCAGCCCCTATGAGAAGGGCAATATTTTCAACCGTGATCCGCTGCGCCCTAAAAAGCTGCTGCTCCATAAACAGGAGATCAGGAAGCTGACGGGACAGCTTGCGGAAAAAGGCTATGCGCTGATTCCGCTGCAGGTATATTTTAAGGACGGCAGGGCAAAGCTGGAATTAGGGCTTGCAAAGGGGAAAAAGATATATGACAAGAGGGAGGCAATCGCCAAAAAGGACCAGAGAAGGGAGTACGAGAGGGCTTTCAAAATTAAAAATCTGTAGACGTTTTTGGGAAGATATGTTATACTGATCTTGTATCCGGGTTAGTCAAGGTTTCGACAGGGGCTTTGAAGCTGGAGAAGCTATCCGCAGGCGATGCGTCAAATCGCAAACCTAAATATAAACGCTGATAATAAATTAGCATTAGCTGCCTAAGCGCAGCTTGTCTGACCTGATGCACCTGCACATCAGGAACCAGGCATCGACTCAGCAGGAAACGACATATACTAAGCTTTGCGTATATGGGCGTACTATGAAGCTACCAAAGCCGTAAGGGTGTCAGCTCCCGTGCGGTAGCGGGAATGTCAAAAAACTGACTATGATAGTAGAAGGACAGGGGATGGGCTTTTGGACGCGGGTTCGACTCCCGCCTAATCCATGGAAGAATTTCCCAAAAGTGCGATTTAATCGGGCTTTTGGGAGTTTTTTAGTTTATGTGGTTTGTCAAAAAGGGCTTTATTTTTTTCTATGCCTATGCTAGTATATTATGTGGAAACAGAAAGCTGAAAACAGTGATAAATACAGCGGGAAATGTATAAAAGACAAAGGGGCACTGCATTATGGGGAAAGCGGTAGTGGAATCAAAATTTTCCAAGGGAAAAGTGAATAACGAGATAGAACTTTGTAAGGTAAATGATAAAACCGTAAAGACCGCCATTGAAAGGGCGCTGTTGGGAGAGAGAATCTCTTATTTTATCAAATGGGAAAAACCGGGATTTTTCTCCGGGGATAAAAAAGACACCTGTACGTTCTGTGTCAACGAATGGCAGGCGGAAGCAGCGGAAAAGGCGATTTCCGATCTGGGAGATGAGATGGAGAGCAAGATCAAATATGTTATGAAACGGATTGAAAAGACATTATTTTAAATAAAAAAATATTATGTGGAGTGGAAAGGCTGAGAGTATGAATTATTTGGCACCTTCTATACTGTCCGCGGATTTCTCCAGGCTGGGCGAAGAACTGGCGCTGGTGGAAGAGTGCGGTGTTACCATGTTGCATATCGATGTAATGGACGGCATGTATGTTCCGTCCATTACTCTTGGGTTTCCGGTCATCGAGTCTATTCGCAAAAACAGCAATATGATCTTTGACGTACACCTGATGATAAAAGAGCCGGAGCGTTATCTGGAGAGATTTGCGCAGTGCGGGGCGGATATCATCACCGTACATGCGGAGGCTTGCCTGCATCTTCACAGGACATTGCAGCAGATCAGACAGTTTGGGAAAAAATGCGGCGTGGCATTGAATCCGGCGACACCTCTGTCGGCGCTCGATTATGTGCTGGAAGATCTGGATATGGTACTTCTGATGACGGTAAATCCGGGCTTTGGCGGGCAGACGTTTATTCCGGCAATGTATGAAAAAATCCGGGCGCTGCGGGATAAGATCGCTGAAAAAGACAGGAAGATTGATATAGAAGTGGACGGCGGTATTAAAGCCTCCAACACAAAACAGGTCCTTGAAGCAGGGGCGAATATACTGGTGGCGGGTTCCGCCGTGTTCGGGGAAGATATTGCGGCGAATATCAAAGAATTTCAGGAATTATTGCAGGTAGTATAAATGGCGGAAGTGACAAAGGAAACAGAAACAAAAAGAGAATATATTGTAGATGGTTTTTCCTTCCTTTCCGAGGAGGATGCGGCGGCAGCCAGGGAGGAGCTGAAAAAAGCCAGATATTTAAAGCGTCATCTGGATTATCAGGGAGCGGATATGATTCTGCAGTTATATCGGAAGGCGCTGAATGAGCGGACCTTTCAGACGCCGGTGGGGCTTGCGTTTGTGAACGAGCTGCGGGAGAGGCTGATTGAGGAGGGCGTGGAAGAATTTGAGATCGAGCCCATTCCCGTATATTATGATGTTGTACAAAACAAGATGAGAGCCGGCTATGAGCCCGTGAAAGAGAAGGAAGAGGAAAAACCGAAGAAGGAGATGACAAAACTGACGGTTTCGGTGGTTCTGAACGTGATTTTAGTACTCCTTGTAGCAGGAATGTTTTTTGTGGCAATGAGCGGAAATAATGCCAATATTCTGAATTACCGCAATGCCATTGTGGATGAATATGCGTCATGGGAGCAGGAGCTGACGGAGCGGGAAAAGGCGGTTAGGGAAAAAGAACAGGAACTGGGAATCAAATAACAGCGGGAAATCCCGCTTGGGAAATCCCGATTGGGAAAGGGCGGCAGAATGGAAAAATGTAAGATTCTGGTGGTGGATGATGAGAGCCGTATGCGGAAACTGGTAAGCGATTTTCTGGTGAAAGATGGCTATCAGGTGTTAGAGGCGGAAGACGGAGAGGAAGCCCTTCGTATCTTCTTTGAGGAAAATGATATCGCTCTGATCATTTTGGATGTGATGATGCCCAGGATGGACGGTTGGCAGACCTGTCGGGAGATCCGCGCCTCCTCGAAGGTTCCGATTATCATGCTGACGGCAAAGAGCGATGAGCGGGATGAGCTGCTGGGGTTTGAACTGGGGGTGGATGAATATATATCCAAGCCCTTCAGCCCGAAGATACTGGTGGCAAGGGCAGGCGCCATCCTGAGAAGGACAATGCAGGCATCCGCGGAGACGAAGCTGGAAATCGGCGGGATCACGGTGGATAAATCGGCCCATATTGTCACCATAGACGGAAAAGAAGTGGAGCTGAGCTTTAAGGAGTTTGAACTGCTTGTCTATTTTATGGAAAACAAAGGAATCGCCCTGTCCAGGGAAAAGATTTTAAACAGTGTCTGGAACTATGATTATTTCGGGGACGCCAGGACCATTGATACCCATGTAAAAAAACTGCGCAGCAAACTCGGCGGTAAGGGGGACCTTATCAAGACGATCTGGGGGCTTGGGTATAAGCTTGAGGCAGACGGATAAAACGGATGGTGCAAATAGAACGGATGAAGAGCCATGTTATGTTTGGATGCATAACATGGCTTATTTGATTTGCACAAAAGAAAGGATGATGATTTGCACAAAACGTCCTTTAATTTGCACAAAAAGGAAAAGAGTGGAAGTATATATTGACGAAAGTGCGTATAAAATGTTAGAATGAGTACAATTTAATATGCAGATTGTATAAAACGTTTTTCTCTGCTGTCAGGAGACCTGGCGCAGGAGATTACAGAAAAGAATAGGGGGAAAAATTATGTTTGGTTTTTTAAAAGGAAAAAATAAAGAGTTTATGATCGGCTCTCCGGTAAAAGGGAAGGCAGTGCCGATATCCGAAGTAAACGATCCTACATTTGCGGAGGAGATTCTCGGGAAAGGCGTGGCACTTATGCCGGAAGACGGAAAAATCTGTGCGCCGGCGGACGGTGAACTGAGTATGGTTTTCGATACCCTTCATGCGTTTTCAATGACGACAAAGGATGGGGTGGAGATTCTGGTCCATGTGGGACTTGAGACGGTAAGGCTGAAAGGAAAAGGCTTTACGGCTCATGCGAAGGCCGGCGATAAGGTGCAGAAGGGGGATCTGATCCTGACCGCGGACTTCGATGTGATCAAAGGAGAAGGCCTTGATACGATCATTCCGGTGATCATCTGCAATACGGATGAATTTAAGGAAGTGGAAGCTCTGGCGGGGAAAGAGGTAAATGTGGGGGACGATGTGCTGAGAGTTTCACCGAAATAGGTTTTTTGGCGGCAATAGCTGTCTTAAAATAAAAAAAGGGGTTAAAATAAGGAGGGAATGTTATGAAGTATCTTCAAAAGTTAGGGAAAGCGTTAATGCTTCCCGTAGCGTGCCTGCCCATCTGCGGTATTTTAATGGGTATCGGCTATCTTCTGTGTCCTGCGACCATGCAGGGCGGTGAGATTACAGGTTTCGCAAATCTGCTTGGCCTGTTCCTCGTGAAAGCCGGGGGGGCACTTATTGACAACATGGCTGTTTTATTCGTAATCGGTGTGGGCGTTGGCCTTGCTGAAGACAATGATGGTACGGCAGCTCTGGCAGCTCTGGCATCCTGGCTGATGATGACAACTTTGTTAAATACGGGTTTTGTTACCACCATCAGACCGTCCGTAGCTGATAACGTAAACTATACGCTTGCGTTTGACAAAGTTGCAAATCCGTTCATCGGTATCCTGGCAGGTGTGATCGGTTCTATCTGCTATAACAAATTTAAGAGCACAAAGCTTCCGGATTGGCTGTCATTTTTCTCCGGCAAGCGCTGCGTGGCGATCATTGCAGGCGTTGTATCCATTCTGGCATCAGCCGTACTTCTGTTTGTATGGCCGATCATCTTCAGCGTACTGATCGCAATCGGCGAAGGAATCGTAGGAATGGGCCCTGTCGGCGCAGGTATCTATGCGTTCCTGAACCGTTTACTTATTCCGGTAGGCTTACATCACGCACTGAACAACGTATTCTGGTTTGATACCATCGGACTTGGCGATCTGTCCCATTTCTGGGCAGGTGAGACATCTGCGGATGTAACATGGTCACTTGGTATGTATATGTCCGGTTTCTTCCCTTGTATGATGTTTGGTATTCCGGGTGCGGCTGTGGCTATGATCCAGAGCGCAAAAGAAAACAAGAGAAAAGTTGCTATCGGTCTGGTAGCGTCCGCGGCTGTCTGTGCATTTGTCTGCGGCGTAACGGAGCCGTTTGAGTTTGGTTTCATGTTCCTGGCTCCCGTTCTCTATGTTGTATATGCACTGTTATACGGTATCTTTACTACAATTACCGTTATGCTCGGCTTCCGTGCAGGTTTCAGTTTTTCCGCCGGTGCAACAGACCTTCTGTTCTCCGCATC
>JAAWOG010000110.1 GCA_022799355.1 Lachnospiraceae bacterium
TATTATTCATAGCAGAATTATTATACCAAACAAAGAAGAACGCTTCCAGGTATGATGCCTAAAAGCGTTCTTTTTTCATAGGACTTTTTTCACAGCCCCAAATTATCCGTAAAAATCTTCGGTTAAAATCTGGAATTTTGGTAATTGTACGGAATGCTTGTTCCGACAATAACATCTTCGATCTTTTCCAATATAAGCCAGTCGTCCATATTTCCCTGATGCTCAAAAGCAAGGGGAGATATTTCCTCAACATGTTCAAATTCCACTAAGCACAGACACTTTTTATGCCACCGTACTTTTTGCTTATCTGATAAGTTTAATTTACCCTGATGATCCGCAAGTGTTTTTGTGATTTCGTCATCGGACAGTTTCACAAAATTCAGCACCTCTTTTACAATAGCGGTTGCCGTTACCTCCGCACTTCCCTTTTCCATGAAATAAAGGCGCTCACCCGCAAAAACTCTGCTGTGGGGAATTTTTCTTCCTGCCGCTCCGCGCACAATCATTGTCTTTTTTCCCGCTAAAATTTTATCCAATACTTTTTCGCCTTTTTTGCCTGCGTTATCGCAGTAAACTAAATGTACCATTTTTATTCCTCCTCTGCAATCGGTATCCATATTTGGCTTAAATAGTTGCTGTCATATACATTTCCGCTGCCGTACCATTCTATTTCCGGACATTGTGCGTGCTGAAACGGATATTTGACAAGCCATTCCTCATTCAGATACTGCCAGCCTTTCTGAATTGCCCGGGGAACGGGACCTATGCAGTCAAAAATTGCCCATGCGGCATCCGGAATATGAAGTTCGGTAAAGCCCTGCGGCGGTTCCTGATCGGATATTACCATCATAGAATATTCTAATTCGTTTAATACTTTGTCATACGTGCCAAAGAGACCAAACAGCCCTTTGGGGGAGGCGGTATCTATCGAAATCAGTTTTGCGAAAATACCGTTGCGCTGACATTCGTTCCAAAATTCCGGTATTTTTCTGAAATGAAGATTATTTTCACAGGACACGGTGATACTTTTTCCCACCAGCCGAAAACCGTCTTTTTGTTCGAGTCTCCAGGAATATTCCCGGCGCTCCGCTACCTGCATTTTCGGAACAACTTTTAAAACAACGTTCCGGTCTCGGGCTTTACTTGGCGATACGCCATGAAAAAGCTGAAATGCTTTTGTAAATGATGTAGGGGAATCATAACCATACCGATAGCTTATATCGATCACTTTTAAATCGGTGCTTTTCAGGTCATACCCGGCTAACGTTAATTTTCGTGAGCGAACATATTCCGCAAAGCTGATGCCGTACATGTATGAAAATACTTTCTGAAAAAAGCCAAAAGAACATTCCGCAATTTTTGAGATTTCTTCACGGTCAATCGCTTCTTCTTTTCGCTGCAGATGATTTTCGACATAATCAATAATGATCTGCAATTTTTCATTCCATTCCATGTTTATTTCCTTTCCCTTTGCCTTATATTATTCTAGCAAATAATGTTCGGCGGCGCCACTCATTTTTGGTTCCGTATAGATAGCGTGAAATGTAAAATTTCACGATCCTGATTTGAGTGCCCGCTGGAGCGGGCGAATGGGAGTTAGTGTGAGAAGAACTTCTAACGCTCACAGCAAGGGCTGTTTCGCGAAGAAGTTCTAAGTCTCACACAGGAGAATGCCTGAAATGCGGCATTCTCCGCACGAATTTGTTATGATGCAAAAAGTGTGATAAAGTAACCTTCTTTGGAGATACTAAGACAAATCGTATTTCTAAAGGAGGTTTTTTATGTCTGTAACAGTTAGGATCATGGATGTACACGCAAGGGAGATTCTGGATTCGAGAGGGAATCCGACGGTGGAGGCGGAGGTGACCGTCATAGCCGGGGAGGGAGCCTTCGGAGGCCCCTGTATCAACGGGAGAAATATGGAGGCGGCAGCCGGAAACCATAAGGAGAAAATCGGGGACCATACGGTGCCCGCGCCGGTGGGAGCCCCCTATCCTCTCTCCGGCAAACTTTATACCGGCAGGGCATCCGTTCCTTCCGGCGCCAGCACCGGCAGGTTTGAGGCGGTAGAACTGCGGGACAAAGAGAGCCGTTATCAGGGGAAGGGCGTGCAGAAAGCGGTGCGGAATGTAAACACCGTACTGCGGGAGGCGCTGCTTGGCAGAAATGCCCTCTGTCAGGAGGAGATCGATCAGATTCTGATTAAAACCGACGGGACGGAAAATAAGGAAAAAATGGGAGCGAACGCTACCTTAAGCGTATCCATGGCGGCGGCAAGGGCTGCGGCTGCGGCGCTCCATATGCCGCTCTACCGATATCTCGGAGGGATCTCCGCAAAGAAAATGCCCGTGCCCATGATGAATATTTTAAACGGCGGCAAACATGCGGATAATACCGTGGATTTTCAGGAATTTATGATTATGCCGGTGTCGGCGGAAAGTTTTCAGGAGGGGCTGCGGATCTGCGCGGAGGTGTATCAGAAATTGAAGCAGCTTCTTGTCAAAGACAATCTTTCCACGGGGGTGGGAGATGAAGGCGGTTTTGCGCCCTCCCTGAAAAATCCGGAGGAAGTGCTGGATTATATTGTGAAAGCGGTATTAGCGGCGGGCTATCAGCCCGGCAGCGATATCAAAATTGCGCTGGATGTGGCGGCAAGCGAACTGTATCAGGAGGATTCCGGCATGTATTATTTTCCCGGGGAGACAAAGGCGCTGCACGGCAGCAGGCGGGATATGCTCAGCGCCGCCGACACAAAGGAAGCCAGCGTACTGCGCAGCACCGATGAGATGATAGCGCTCTATGAGGAACTCTGCCGGAAGTATCCTATCGTTTCCATCGAGGACGGTCTGAATGAGGATGACTGGGACGGCTGGCGGAAGATGACGGAGCGGCTCGGGGACAAGATCCAGCTTGTGGGGGATGACCTTTTTGTCACCAATACGGGGCGTCTCTCGGCGGGGATCAGGCTGCACACGGCGAATGCCATTTTGGTCAAGGTCAACCAGATCGGTACCCTCTCGGAGGCATTTGCCGCGATAGAGATGGCGCGGGAGAATGGTTATAAGGCGGTGATCTCCCATCGTTCAGGGGAGACCGAGGATACGATTATTGCGGATATTGCCGTTGCGGTGAACGCGGGACAGATCAAGACAGGGGCGCCCTGCCGGACGGACCGGGTGAGCAAATACAATCAGCTTCTGCGGATCGAGGAGGAGCTTGAGGGTGTCTCCGTGTATGAGAATCCCTTCCCCGGACATTCCTGCGGGTGATAATTATCCACTGTACGAAACCTTGAAAATCTGGTAAGATAGACACGAAAGAAAAAGAAATCCGGATTGAGAGAGTATGGAGACAAGCATAAGTAAAGAACAGAAAACAGCAAAGCTTGCACGGGAAGTTCTGCGCCTCTCCGGAGACAGCATTGTGATGAACATGCGGTTTCTGGATGTGGCGCTTTCCAAAATACGACCGGCATCAAAACCCGGTTTAAAAGGCATGGCGACGGACGGAAGGACGCTCTGGTACGACGATGCCTTTGTGCTGCGCCGTTATAAGAGGGAACCGGCTTACATTGCCAGGTGCTGCCTTCACAGCCTGCTGCATCTGGTGTTTTATCATCCTTTCCGGTACGGGGATGTGGAGGTAACGTACTGGGATGCGGCTGCGGATATCGCGGTGGAAAATGTGATGCTGGAGATGGACCTGCATTTTATCAAACTGCACAAAGATACGGAGCGGAAAGCTGCGGCTGCGGCACTTAAAACAAAGTGCGGGGCTCTGACGGCGGAAAAGATATACCGGTATTTTCTGAGAGAAAAGCCGGACGAGGAAGAGCTTGCGGGGTGGAAACTTTTGTTTCACCGGGATGAGCACATGTTTTGGAACATGCCGGAGCAGCTTGAGATTTCCCTGGCGGAGTGGAAGAAGATCAGTGAGAGAGTCAGGACGGATATCAGGACTTTTTCCAAAGGAAAATTTACGGGGAAAAACGGAAACGAGGATTCTCTGGAAAAAAATCTGGCTGAGGCTGTCAGGGACCGCTATGATTATGGGGATATCCTGCGCCGTTTTATGGTGACGGGCGAGGAAATCCACCCCAACGATGAAGAATTTGACTATATTTATTATACTTACGGGCTCGGGCAGTATGGGAATATGCCGCTTGTGGAGCCTCTCGAATACAAGGATATTAAAAAAGTAAAGGAATTTGTGATTGCCATCGACACATCGGCTTCCTGCCGGGGGAAGATCGTGAAGGGATTTCTGCACCGGACCTATTCGATGATGAAGAGTGCGGAGAATTTTTTCAGTAAGGTGAACGTGCATATTGTCCAGTGTGACAATGAGGTGCAAAGCGATGTGATGATCACTTCCGATGAGGATTTTGAGGCATATATCAGAACGGGAAAACTGACAGGCTTCGGCGCCACGGATTTCAGGCCGGTCTTTGCCTATGTGGATGAGCTGATAGAAAAGAAAAGGTTTGAAAATCTGAAAGGGCTGATCTATTTTACGGACGGCTACGGCGTGTATCCGGAGAAGATGCCGGATTACGATGTGATATTTGCCTTTTTAAACGAGGACGAGAGGCGTCCTGCCGTGCCCCATTGGGCGCTGCCGGTGGTGCTCGAGGAAGAGGAACTGGAGGATGCCGGAGAACAGGTGATGCCGGAAAACGGAGAGAAAACCGGAGCATCGTATTTGGAAAACAGACAGGATCAAAGGAGATAAACCGATATGAACATGAAACAGGCGAAAGAGTGCATCAAGGATACGGTGCGGCTCTATTTAAAGAAAGATGAGTTTGGGGATTACCGCATTCCGATTGTGCGGCAGCGTCCGGTTTTCCTGATCGGCGCGCCGGGAATCGGCAAGACCGCGATTATGGAACAGATCGCCCAGGAATTGTCCATTGCCCTTGTCTCTTATTCCATGACGCATCACACAAGGCAGTCCGCGCTGGGACTTCCGTTTATCGACCACCGGGAATTTGAGGGGAAGCAGTACGACGTGTCGGAGTATACGATGAGCGAGATCATCTCCTCCATTTATGAGGTGATGCGGGAGAGCGGGCTGAAAGAGGGGATTTTGTTTCTGGATGAGATCAACTGTGTGTCGGAGACATTATCACCCTCCATGCTGCAATTTTTACAGTATAAAGTATTTGGCAGACACAGGGTTCCGGAGGGCTGGGTGATCGTGACGGCGGGAAATCCGCCGGAGTACAATAAATCCGTCCGGGAGTTTGATGTGGTGACGCTGGACCGCCTTAAAATCATGGAGGTGGAGGCGGATTATACTGTCTGGAAAGAATATGCTTCCGAGAAAGGGTTACATAATGCCGTAATCAGCTATCTGGATCTGAAAAAGGATGATTTTTACCATGTGGAAACGACGATAAAGGGGAAATCCTATATTACTGCCAGAGGATGGGAGGATCTTTCGCAGATTTTGCAGCTCTATGAGGAGGAAGGCCTTTTGGTGGATGAATCCCTGGTAGGGCAGTATCTGCGCAACGACAGGATCGTGAAAGAATTTACGGCGTATTATGATCTGTACAATAAATATAAAAATGATTACAAAATAGAAGAGATCCTTTCGGGGGAGACATCGGAAAAAGCCAGGGAGAAGGCAGGAGCGGCGTCCTTTGATGAGCGGCTTTCCCTTCTTGGCATGCTGATCGATAAAGTGCAGGGAGAAATCCGGGATTCGATGCGGTTTGCGGACTGTCTGGGAGACCTTCGGACGCCGCTGAAAGCGCTGGCAGGCTGCGTGGAGGCGGAAAAACTGCTGCAGATGCTGGATGCGCAGAGACAGGGGAGAGAAAAGCTGCTTTTGTCCCTGCAGGCGGCGGGTGCCGTGTCCGATGCGGAGCAGTATAAACAGAAATTTATTTTGCGGTTTTTAGAGCAGACGGAAAAGGAGGTCAGAGTCAGCGGCGTATCCGGCGGGGAAGAGGGCTATGGGCTTATCCGGGAGAAATTCCGGAAGGAGACGGTTTCTTTGAAAAAGCGGACGGAGGAGATCGGCAGGAGGCTTCATTACCTGTTTGTGTTTGTGGAGGAGGCGTTCCGGGAGGGAAATGAGATGCTGATCCTTGTGACGGAGCTTACCGTAAACGAGGACAGCGCGCGGTTTATCGCTTCCTTTGGCTGTCCTGATTATCAGAGGCACAATGAGGAACTGATGCTCTCCGAGAGACAGAACAGATTTATGGAGGAGATCGAGAAGCTGGATCTGTAGAGGCCGGATATCCGGCGGAAAGGATAAAAGAAGATAAAAGCATATGGAATATCATTATGCCACAAAAGAGGGCGCGCTTATTTTAAAGGAATATAAAAAGGGACTGGAAGTCGTCTCTTATGAGGGGGAGGATATTTATCTGACCATCCCCGGGGCGGTTGCCGGAAAAGAGGGAACGGAGGGAAAAGCCGTTATCTCCGTCGGAAAGAAAGCCATGCTCTCCTGCAAGAGCCTGCGCCGTGTGGAACTGCCGCAGACTATAGAGGAGGTGGGCGACTGGGCATTCGCTTACTGTGACAGCCTGCGGGAATTATCTTTGCCGGGGAAGGAGATCCGTTTCGGCAAAGGAATCTTTCGGGAATGCGGGAAAGTCCGCTTTGTCACGGTGGAAGGAAAGCATCGGGATATCGGTGCGCTTTTGGCGGCGGCGGTGACGCTTCTGGATGCGCCTTATCTGTTTACGCCCGTGGGCTGCGGGGAGGAGGACTGGCTGAGACAGTGGGATGCCCGTATGCTGCAGATCCTTCGGGCGGCGGACCGTGACGGCTATTCTAAAATGGTGCTCTGCGGGGAGGAAGACTATGGGAGCAAGGAAAATAATCTGGATTATTTCCTGAACCAGAAAAGAAAGAGCAAAGTGCGTATTGCCTTTATGCGGCTGCTCTATCCTTTCAGTCTGGCGGAGGAAGTAAAGACGGAACTGGAAAACTATCTGCGGGAGCATACGAAAATCCCGGATGAGACATGGCAGGTGCTCCGGGAAGAACACGGTGAGGACAGCGAATACTATAAACTGTTTACGGAGATCGGCTGTCTGACGGAAGAAAACTTTGACCGGATTTTGTCCGAAACAGGAGAAAATTACCCGGAGATGAAGGCATGGTTTTTGAAATATAAGGAAGAGAAGATAGGATATTCGGATTTTTTTGCGGATCTGATGCTGTAGAGGAGGCGGCGGAGCATTTTATATCTCTCCCGGCGGCCGGCAATGTTTATGAAATGATATCGGTACGGGATATCGGTACGGGATTAAAAAAAACGGTTGAAATGTGTCCGTTTCTATGATACACTGTATTTTGCGTAACATTAGGCCACTTATCAATGATTTTTGTCGCAAAATGGCAAAATTTCTGCGTAAGAAAAATACCTATGCCAATGCTGGTATAAGAACAAGGTTTCTAACA
>JAAWOG010000002.1 GCA_022799355.1 Lachnospiraceae bacterium
ATTCCTCCTTCCGTTATATCTATATTGATTTATTAGATTGGACTTTGTAACTATTAACCAGTAGTCATTCTTGACTACACCATTATTATACTAGGAGAAGCCGACATGAGAGTAGCAAACAAAAAATGTATCCGCAGGCTTGCCTGTAAAAATCTGCAGGCTGCAAAACTTCGCAATTTGATCACGATCGTTGCCATCGCCCTGACCACGATTCTTTTTACAACGCTTTTTACCATAACCCTGTCCATGGTGGAAAATTTTCAGCAAAGTAATTTCAGACAGGTCGGCACTTATGCCCACGGAATTTTTAAACAACTGACCAAAGAACAGTTCGATGAACTGAAAGACGATCCCTTAATCAAAGAATGGGGACTGCGCCGCCTTGCAGGTTTTGCGACAGATGATGTATTCCGAAAATCACAGGTAGAAGTCAGCTACATGGATGAAAATTATGCCAAATTTACTTTTTCCACTCCCACCGTAGGAGATTTTCCGGAAGAAGGTACCAACCAGGCGGCAACGGATTTAAGAGTACTGTCTCTGCTCGGTGTAGAGCCGGAGCTTGGAAATGAATTTACCATTACCATCGATGTGGACGGCACGGAAACGACGGAAACTTTTACGCTCTGCGGGTATTGGGAATATGATGGAGTTATGGTGGCAAACCATGTAGCCATGGCTCAGAGCCGTCTGGATGAAATCCTTCAAAAATGTAATAACCAAAATCAGAACGAAATAACCGGCTCCTACAACCTTGATGTAATGTTTCAGGATGCCTCCTCAATCGAAAACGATCTGAAAACCGTTCTGGAAAAACACGGTTATCAGAATGATGATCAGGACAAAGACAATTATATCAAACTCGGTATCAACTGGGGTTATGTGGGAGCACAGTTTTCTGATTCCATGGATTTTTCCGTTATCCTGGGCATTATGGCGGCAGTCATCCTGATCATTTTCACCGGATATCTGATTATCTATAATATTTTCCAGATCTCGGTGGCAGGAGACATACGCCATTACGGCCTTTTAAAAACCATCGGAACAACCGGAAAACAGATGAAAAAAATTGTATTAACGCAGTCTCTGCTGCTTTCTGCAGTCGGCATTCCCATAGGGCTCTTACTCGGCTACGGAACCGGCGTACTGCTTGCACCTGTTGTCATCCGTACCGTATCAGACAACAACAGCATTTATTACGCCTTTGCTTCCGCAAACCCGGCTATCTTTATCGGTGCGGCACTTTTTTCCATTGTTACGGTGCTTATCTCCTGCAGAAAGCCGAGTAAAATGGCAGGAAAAGTTTCGCCTGTGGAAGCGCTGCGTTATACGGAATCGAACCCTCTGTCTCATAAGAAAAAAACAAAAAAAGTATCAAAAAAAGGGATTTCCATTTTTTCCATGGCATATGCCAACATGGGCAGGAACCGCAAAAAAACATTTATAACCGTTCTTTCCATGTCCATGTCCATCGTACTTTTTATATTGACCGTCACCCTGTCAAATGGCTTCAGTATGGAAAAATATCTGAAGATGAAAATCAGTACGGATTTTATCGTTGCAGATGCCAGTTACTTTAATCTCAGGATGCACTGGGCAGATAAAATACCCGTATCGGATGATATCATTAAACTGATTCAAAATATGGACGGTGTTACCGGCGCGGGGAAAACTTACGGAGAAGCAGATTTTTTTGTCTATGATTTTATTTCGGAAGACTATATCAGAAACGGCCACATGTCAAATTATTACAGCTCTGAGATAATGGAAGAATTGGTCAGCAGCATGCCGAAAGAGGGCGATCAGCTTTTGAATGATATAGATATCTATGGTATGGATGATTTCTGTCTCGATAAATTAAAAGTATGGGAAGGAGATATTTCCCGTCTGAAAACTGAGGAAGATGTGGTAGCCGCCGTTTATTTTGAAGATGACTACGGCAATATCGAAGAACATACTAACTGGGCAAAGGTCGGCGATACCGTAAAAATACGATATGCCAAAGAAATAGAATACTATGATGCAAAGACAGGGGAAATATACGAAAATAATGATCTCGAAAACTTATCTGCAACAGCTTCTCTGTCTATGCGTCCTAAAGACAAAGGATCTAAAGATATGGAATATGAAGTAGCAGCAATCGTTTCCATACCTATCAGCTTAAATTACCGTTTCTACAGAAATGAGCAGTTTATTCTGAGCTCCGAACAATTTATCAAAGATACCGGAACTTCCGTACCGATGTACTATACTTTTGATATGGTGGATGACGAGGCTGTCAAAGAAAACATGGAAAACTTTATCGCGGACTATACGGAAAACGTAGATCCCACTTTGAATTATGAGAGCCGTTATACTTATGCCGGAGAATTTGAATCCTTCCGAAATATGTTTATGATGATGGGAAGCATTTTAAGTTTGATAGTAGGGCTGATCGGCATTCTGAACTTCTTAAACGCTGTTCTCACCGGTATCATTGCCCGCCACAGAGAATTTGCCATGCTGCAGTCCATCGGAATGACCGGAAAACAATTGAAAAAGATGCTGGTACTGGAGGGACTTTGTTATACTGTCGGTTCCGTCGTTATCTCCTTTATCCTGGCAGTCATCACAAGTCCGCTTGTTGCAAATGTAATAGAGAGTATGTTCTGGTTCTTTGAATACCATTTTATTATAACGCCTCTCTTTATTATGATACCGGTCTTTGTACTGCTCGGTATCCTGCTGCCACTGACCAGCTACCATTTCCTTGCGAGAAAATCTATCGTAGAGAGATTGAGGGAAGCGGAATAACACTTTAACGATTTAAAATAAAACAAGGCAGTTACTTATATAACGGTAACTGCCTTAAGATATCCTATCTGCTGCGGATCAATTCTTCCACTTCTTCCCTGCAGGGCATTACCCTCAGTGCTCCTTTTCTGGTAGTGATAATAGAAGCAGCCGCATTTGCAAAAACCAGCATTTCTTTCAGATCATTTTCTGAAAGATCTTCCAATCCCTTTTCCAGTATGTAATTCAGAACGCATCCGCCGAAAGTATCTCCGGCGCCTGTTGTCTCTATCGTATTTTCCTGCAGGAAGGGCTTCACTTCCACCATTACTTCCTCTTCAGTGCCGGGTTTTTTGTAATACGCCCTGCTGCCTTCTTTTCCGAGTGAAACAAGGATAAGAGGTATATCGTTCTTTTCCCTGATATTTTTTACGCCCGCCGTATAATCCTCTTCTCCGGTAAGCCACTGAATCTCATTATCGGAAATTTTTAAAATATCACATTTCGTAAGCCCACAGAGCACCTGCTCTTTTGCATCGTCCAGGCTGTTCCAGAGAGGTTCTCTGAGATTCGGATCAAAAGAAATAAGAGCACCTGCTTTTCTTGCTTCATCGATTCCGAATTTTGTAGCCTCCCTCACTTCAGGGTGCGTCATGGAGAGTGTTCCAAAATGGAATATCTTTGTATCCTGCAAAAGGGAAACACTTACTTCTTCCCTTTTCAGCATCATATCCGCACCGGGATTTCTGTAGAAAGAAAAATCTCTGTCTCCGTCCTCAAAAGTCTGTACGAAAGCAAGCGTTGTCCGCGCCTCTTTATCGATGATCAGATTACCGGTATCGATCCCCACCTCATCCAGTACTTTCTTTAGTTTATTTCCGAAGATATCATCTCCGACTTTGCCGATAAATCCTACTTTACGTCCCAGCTTATTCAGCATCGCAAGTACATTGCAGGGTGCGCCGCCCGGATTTGCCTCAAACAGCGTATTACCCTGATTGGATATGCCGTTGTCCGTCATATCAATCAATAATTCTCCAAGCGCAATTACATCAAATTTTTTTCCCATTGTAACCCTCCTTTTTTTCAGACAGATTCTGATATGATCATTCTATTTACTCTTCCTGATTTTCCCCTGCCTCTTCTTCCTCCGCAGTATCCTCGCCTTCTATCTTCTCACGTACTTTCGCTATCTTGGCAACTTTTACACCATTTTCCAGATTGATCAGCTTCACACCTGACGTAATCCTGCCCAATATGGAAACATCACTCATTCTGATCTGAATGATAATACCTTCCGTTGTGATCATCATGATTTCATGTTCTTCGCTGACAGCTTTCACACCTACCACATTTCCGGTCTTTTCCACGATCTTATAGCATTTGATCCCTTTTCCGCCGCGGCGCTGTACGGTAAACTCATTGATATTTGTACGTTTTCCCATACCATTCTCAGAGACGATCAAAAGTTCATCTCCCTGTGTATCGAGCTGCATGCCAACCACTTCATCTCCATCGGCAAGATTCATACCAATCACACCCATGGAACTTCTGCCGGTTCCTCTGACATCCGTCTCTTTAAAACGGATACACATACCGAATTTTGTCACAAGAAGAATATCCGTATCTTTATTTGTGGTCTTTACCTCGATCAGTTCATCATCGTCCCGCAGATTGATGGCTATCAGTCCGTTTTTCCGCACATTGCTGTACTCAACAATGGAAGTTTTTTTGACAATACCTTTCTTTGTCACCATAAACAGATTCTGATCGTCATCATAAGTCATAACCGGGATCATGGCGGAAATTTTTTCACCGGGATTAAGCTGCAGCAGGTTGATGATAGCCGTACCTCTCGCCGTCCTTCCCGCCTCCGGTATCTCGTAAGCCTTCATCCGGTAAACTCTGCCCATATTTGTAAAGAACATCACATACTGATGGGTATCCATCATCAGAAGATCCTCAATATAATCCTCCTCGATGGTCGTCATTCCCTTAATGCCTTTTCCACCCCTGTTCTGTGTCTTAAAGTTATCCACGGTCATACGCTTGATATAACCAAGACTTGTCATGGCAATCACAGTATTTCCTCTGGGAATCAGATCTTCCATGTTGATATCATATACATCTATCCCGATCTTACTTCTTCTGTCGTCGCCGTACTTGTCAGCAATTGCCTGAATCTCTGTTTTGATCACTCCGAGAAGCAGTTTTTCATCGGCCAGGATCGCTTTCAGTTCCTTAATCTTTGCCATCAGTTCTTTGTGTTCATTTTCCAGCTTTTCCCGCTCTAAACCTGTCAGAGCACGCAGTCTCATATCTACGATAGCCTGCGCCTGTACATCGGTAAACTCAAACCGCTCTATCAAATTTAATTTGGCTTCTGCCGTGGAAGAACTCGCTCTGATAATGCGGATCACTTCATCGATATGATCGAGAGCCTTCAAAAGTCCCTGTAAAATATGATCCCGTTCTTCCGCTTTATTCAAATCATACTTTGTCCTTCTCGTCACAACATCTTTCTGATGATCCAGATAATAGTTCAGCATATCCAAAAGGTTCATAACCTTCGGCTGATTATCCACAAGGGCAAGCATATTTACGCCAAAAGAATCCTGAAGCTGGGTATGCTTATAAAGCTGATTTAAGATCACGTTGGCATTCACATCTTTTCTCAGCTCAATCACAATACGCATGCCTTCCCTGCTGGACTCATCCCGCAGATCCGTAATGCCGTCTACTCTTTTTGTCTTTACAAGATCGGCAATCTTCAACACCAGATTTGCCTTATTCACCATATAGGGGAGTTCCGTAACGATAATACGGGTTTTTCCGTTGCTCATCGTCTCCATATCCGTAACCGCGCGGACACGTACTTTACCTCTTCCTGTACGGTAGGCTTCCTCACTGCCTCTTGTCCCTAAAATAATGCCGCCGGTAGGAAAATCCGGTGCCTTCACAAGCTGCAGTATCTCATCTATTTCGGTTTTTCTGTCCTCTAAAATCTGATTATCAATAATTTTTACAACGGCACTGATAACTTCACGCAGATTATGCGGCGGAATATTTGTTGCCATACCTACCGCTATACCGGTGGTACCGTTCACCAGAAGATTCGGATAACGGCTCGGAAGAACCACAGGTTCTTTTTCCGTATTATCAAAGTTCGGTACAAAATCCACGGTATTTTTATTAATATCAGCAAGCAGTTCCATGGAAATTTTGGAAAGCCTTGCTTCCGTATAACGCATGGCTGCGGCGCCATCTCCGTCCATGGAACCAAAGTTTCCATGCCCGTCTACGAGCGGATACCTTGTAGACCACTCCTGTGCCATATTGACAAGGGCACCGTAAATGGAACTGTCCCCGTGAGGATGATATTTACCCATCGTATCACCGACAATACGGGCACTTTTTCTGTGCGGTTTATCAGGTCCGTTGTTCAGTTCGATCATGGAGTAAAGCACACGCCTCTGCACCGGCTTTAATCCGTCCTTTACATCGGGAAGCGCACGAGCCGCTATAACGCTCATCGCATAATCAATGTAGGAATCTTCCATTTTTTTCTTCAGATCGACTTCTTCTATTTTGTCAAAATCGAAGATCTTATCATCCATATTTCCTCACATTCCGCCGCAATAAAAACGACATCAAAAATCCACAACAACACTCTCAAAAATTATATATCCAGATTTTTCACAAACTTCGCATTTTCCTCAATGAAGATCCGTCTCGGCTCCACCTTATCGCCCATCAGCGTATTAAAGGTCAGATCAATCTCCGCCTCGTTTTCCTCATCCATATTGACACGAAGCAGAATCCTTCTCTCCGGATCCATGGTTGTTTCCCAAAGCTGATCCGCATCCATCTCACCAAGTCCCTTGTAACGCTGAATCTTATTGCTCTGGTCCCTTCCTACTTCGCTCAGAATTTTATTTAACTCATCATCACTGTAGGCATACCATATCTTATTACCTTTTTCCAGCTTATAAAGAGGCGGCTTTGCCAGATACACATGTCCCTGCCTGATCAGTTCCGGCATAAACCGATAAATAAAGGTAAGCATCAATGTGGCAATATGGGCGCCGTCCACATCCGCATCCGTCATAATAATAATCTTATCATAGCGGAGTTTCGTAATATCAAAATCTTCATGGATACCCGTACCAAAAGCGGTGATCATGGACTTGATCTCTTCATTTCCATAAATCCTGTCAAGCCTTGCCTTCTCCACATTCAGAATTTTTCCGCGAAGAGGCAGAATCGCCTGTGTGGCACGACTTCTCGCCGTCTTTGCCGAACCGCCTGCCGAATCTCCCTCCACAATATAAATCTCACAATTTTTCGGATCTTTATCGGAACAGTCCGCCAGTTTTCCGGGAAGAGTGCTTCCTTCAAGAGCCGTTTTACGCCTTGTCAGATCCCTCGCTTTTCTAGCCGCTTCCCTGGCACGCTGCGCCATAATGGATTTCTCACAGATCACCTTCGCCACGGAAGGATTCTGTTCCAGGAAATAGGTGAGCTGCTCACTGACTATATTGTCCACCGCGCCTCTGGCTTCCGAATTACCAAGCTTTTGTTTTGTCTGTCCTTCAAACTGAGGATCTTCAATTTTTACACTGATAATAGCTGTGAGCCCTTCCCTGATATCCTCTCCTGAGAGATTCTGTTCCGATTCTTTCAGAAGCTTTGCGCTTCTGGCATAATCATTCATCGTCTTTGTCAGGGCATTTCTGAAACCTACCAGATGCGTTCCGCCTTCCGGCGTATTGATATTATTAACAAAAGTATAGACACTCTCATTGTAGGCGTCATTATGCTGCATTGCTACTTCTACATAAACGCCGTTCTTTTTTCCCTCAAAATACATGATATCATGATAGAGAGCATCTTTGCTGTTGTTCAGATACTCGACAAATTCCCTGATACCGCCCTCATAATGAAATTCCCGTGTTTTTTCCGGCTCTTCTCTCTTATCCGTAAGCCTGATCTTCAAAGCCTTTGTCAGAAAAGCAGTCTCCCGCAGTCTTGTCTTTAAAACATCAAAATCATAGACCGTATCTTCAAAAATAGTACCATCGGGCTTGAAAGTTACTTTTGTACCTGTTCTCTCCGGTTCACATTCCCCCACAACTTTCAGAGGATAACATACCTTACCTCTCTCATACCGCTGTCTGTAAACCTTTCCTTCACTGGAAATTTCCACCTCCAGCCAATCGGAGAGCGCATTCACAACGGAAGCGCCCACGCCGTGAAGCCCGCCGGAAACTTTATATCCTCCGCCGCCGAACTTACCGCCGGCATGAAGTATCGTAAATACGACTTCCACGGCCGGTATTCCCGCCTTGTGATTGATACCCACAGGAATACCGCGCCCGTTATCGATAACCGTAATTGAATTATCCTCATTGATAAACACGTCGATCACACTGCAAAAACCTGCCAGCGCTTCATCCACGGAATTGTCTACGATCTCATAGACAAGATGATGAAGCCCTCTCAAAGAAGTGGTTCCTATATACATACCAGGTCTTTTTCTTACCGCTTCCAGCCCTTCCAGAATCTGAATCTGATCTGCGCCGTATACTTCCTGATTTTTTTCATTGCCCATCTAAAATGTCCTTTCTTTTATCCAAACAAACAACTTTATCCACTTTAAGCCGCTGTATCAGCCGCAAAATAAAAATTTATATCAAATCAATTCTCTATATTGCCGTTTACCACCTTAAAAACTTTATTAATTTCAAACCGGTTCTTCACAAATTCATCCAACCCCGTACAGGTAATGATCGTCTGAACATCCCCTATACTGTTTAACAGATAATTCTGCCTGTTGCTGTCAAGTTCCGATAACACATCATCCAGCAGAAGGACCGGCGTATCCTTTATTGATTTTTTCACAAGCTCTATCTCAGATAATTTAAGAGAAAGCGCCGCTGTGCGCTGCTGCCCCTGGGAACCAAATTTCCGGATATCCACATCATTTACCATAAAGCGGATATCATCCCTGTGAGGACCAACCGTAGTCTGCTTTAATATAATATCTTTTTCCTGATTTTTCTTTAACTTCTCTTCCAGATCATCTATCTCCACATTTTTCTCATAGATGATCTTTATCTCCTCTTTTCCGCCGGACAGTTTTGTATGCAGTTCCCTGATAATATCACCGAGCTGCTCTATAAATATCTCACGCCTCTCTATCAGTTTACTTCCAAAAGAGGCAAGCTGTGAATCCCAGATCGAAAGAGTCTCCTTAAGTCCCGGTTTTACGGATAAATCCTTTAACAGTTTATTTCTTTGATTTACAATCTTATTATAATGGTTTAAATTATACAGATAAAAGGAATCAAGCTGACAAAGTTCCATATCAATAAAATGTCTTCTTTCCGCAGGACCGTTTTTGATAATACTCAGATCCTCCGGTGAAAAAAACACAACATTTAAAAGTCCCATTAACTCCGCAGCCTTTTTGATCCTCTGGGAATCTATCGCAATTCCCTTTGTTTTTCCTTTTCTGAGATGCATATCTATCTGTCTTGTAATCTCTTCTTTAAACAGATAACTCCTGATATGCGCTTCCTCATACCCAAACCGGATGATATCCTGATCTTTGCTGCCTTTATGCGACTTAGTAGTTGCCGTCATAAAAATAGCTTCCAGGATATTTGTCTTTCCCTGGGCATTGTCGCCGTAAAATATGTTGGTACGACTGTCAAATTCAAGCTGTAAAGTGTTGTAATTTCTGAAATTTTGAAGTTCCAGAGATTTAATGATCATAGTTTTAATTTTTTATTGTTAAGAGTCCGCTTATTCAGGAATATTTTATTCCTGAATAAGCTACGTTATCGGCAAAATATAACTTAAAATAATTCATCACTGCTTTATCAACTGTTTTTTATGATAAACTCTTTGCCATTATAAGAAAATATATCGTCTTTGTAAAGTTTTCTTCCGCGGCGGAGTTCCACTTCATTGTTGACGGTTACTTTTCCGTCCTGAATAACAAATTTTGCATCGATGCCGGAACCTGCTTCTCCGGAAAGTTTTAATGCCTGGCCTAATTTTATAAATTCATCTTTTATCCTTACTTCTTCCATCTAAGCCTGCTCCTTTATAAATTACAGATTTGACAGCCTCAACACAACCTGAATAACCAAACTTTTAGGAAACCGTCGTAAAATTAACCGGCAGTATCATATAAACATAACTGTCCTCAGAATCCTTGATAAAACAGGGAGCTTTCGGATTAACAAGATAAATATCAATCTCTTCTCCGTCTATCACCCGCAGCGCGTCTATTAAAAACTTCGGATTAAACCCGATCATCAGGTCCTTACCGCTCTTTGTAATATCGATCAGTTCACGCATACTGCCTATCGTAGAATTGATTTTTAACTCCATATTATCATCTGTGATATTGATAATGATCGGTTTCTTATCTCCCTCTTTTACGAGCAGAGTAGCCCTGTCAATACTGTCGAGAAGTTTTCTTTTATTGATCGTTACTTTAGTCTCATAATCGGAGGAAAGCATCTGATCTATATTGAAATAATCTCCCTCGATCAGCCTTGAAACCACCGTGGTATTATCAAACTCAAATACAATATGTTTATTCGTAAAGAATATTACCACATCTTTATCCGTATCACCGGACAAAATTTTGCTGATCTCGTTTAAAGTTTTTCCCGGAACAACCACTTTTTTTCTGGGATACGAATTTTTCAGATACACTTTTCTGATGGAAATACGATGTCCATCTAAGGAGGCAACCCGCAGTTTATCCTCATTTACCTCAAAAAGTTCCCCTGTCATCAGTTTATTGGTATCGTTATCCGCGATGGAGAAAATTGTCTGACGGATCAATTCCCTCAGCGTAAACTGTGATAAAATAATGGAATCCAGTTTTTCTATACTGGGGAGATAAGAAAAATCTTCTCCTGATTTTCCGACGATCTTGATATTGGCATCTCCGCTTGTAATGATTGTCTCATAGGAAGTGTTTGTTTCTATTTTAATATCACCATCAGGAAACTTCCGCACAATCTCAAGAAATATCTTTGCGTCAAGTGCAACGATACCTGGTTCGACAATTTCTCCGTCAACAACCGTTTCGATACCGAGCTCCATATCATTTGCCGTCAGTCTTATCTTATCGGAAGCATTTACTAAAATGCACTGTAAAATAGACATGGTAGTCTTATTCGGAACAGCTTTTGATACTGTCTGAACACCATTTAAGAGATTCGATCTTGAGCATATTAATTTCATCTGTGCATAATCCTTTCCTTTGAATTTTAATGAATGTGGTTTTTTGTGTGTCGCGAAATAACTGTATATTAATGATGAATTTCTTAGTACATCATAGTAACGGATGTTGAAATGTTTATAACCTGAAAATGTTTCGGAAATAAGCCTTAAAATGCTATGGAAAAAGCTATGGATAACAATGGAAAAACTTTTGATAAGTCCGTAGTTATACACTCAGGCTTTTCTTAAGTTAAACGGCAGAGTGTAACCTGTTAAGAGTTATCCTTACCTGTCCACACAGGATGTTTATAAAATTGTGGAAATGTCAGGAGGGACTTAAAATATTTATGATGATATTGATTTTGTTTTTCAGTTCCTCATTATATTTCATTTCTTCTTCTATTTTTTTGATACCATGGATAATGGTAGTATGGTCTTTTTTTCCGAGCGTCTTTGCGATATTGGTGAGAGGAGTGTCGATCAGTTCCCTGCAAAGGTACATATAAACCTGCCTTGGAATAACAAACTCGGCATTTCTTCTCTTGGACCTGATATCTTCCGATGAGACTTCAAAATGTTCGGAGACAATATTAAGGATCAGGTCAGTTGTGATCTCTTTGGATTTTGAAGGATATATCACATCTTTCAAAGCGTCTTTCGCATGTTCCATTGTCAGTTCATCAAGAGGGATCTTATTGATCTTGGAGAATGCTATTATTTTATTAAAGGCACCCTCTAACTCTCTGATGTTTGACTGGATGTTATTTGCAATGTATTCAAAAATGGCATTATCTATCTTTCTTTCGTAGATTTCCGCATTTTTGCGGAGAATAGCCACTTTTGTTTCATAGTCCGGAGCCTGGATATCGGCAATCAGTCCCCATTCAAAACGGGATCGGAAACGTTCTTCCAAAGCTTCCATCTCCTTTGGAGGTTTATCGGAGGAGATGACAATCTGTTTTCCGGCTCCATGGAGTACGTTGAACGTATGGAAAAATTCTTCCTGGGTACTCTCTTTTCCGATGATAAATTGTATATCGTCGATCATCAGCACATCTACGGTTCTGTATTTTTCGCGCAGTTTTGTCATTGTAGTGGCATTACCGCTTCTGATGGATTCAATCACTTCGTTTGTAAACTGTTCGGAAGTGACATATAGGACTTTCATTTCAGTGTTCTGTTCAAGTATAAAGCGTCCGATCGAATGGATCAGATGAGTTTTTCCAAGTCCTGCGCCGCCATAGATATACAGCGGATTGTATGCGCCGCCGGGAGTCTCTGCAACGGCAAGCGCCGCGGAGTGTGCAAATCTGTTATTGCTTCCGACAACAAAAGTGTCAAACTTATATTTCGGATTCAGATTTGCTCTTTCATATATAATATTGTAAATAGATTTATTATCACTGTTTTCCTGATCCGAATCGCTTTCAATATCTTTTTCCAGAATAAAAGAGACAGTATAATTTTTGTCCATCATTTCCGTGATAGTGACCTGGAAAAAGCTTGTGTATTTATTGGAGATATAATTGATGGCATGAGCCTTATCCGCAGGAATGATAATATACACGTCATCGTTTTCTACCTTATATAATGTTAAAGGTTCTATCCATGTGGAATAAGAAATATTGGACAATTCATATTCTTTTCTTATCGTTTCTTTGATAAGCTTCCATTTTTCAATCACGGGATGTGATTCCACAGGATGGGAAAAGGTACTTTCCATTTTAAAATCTCCATAATTTATTTGTGTTTTCGGATTTACAGGATGTCCTTTCTTCAAAAGGGCGTTAGTTTCCATTATAATATATAAATCCGCTTTTTTCAAATCATTTATATCCACATTATTGTAGCATAAAAAAGGGGAAAAGAAAATGTTATCCACATAAATAACGTTTGTCAGTTGTGGATAACTGAAAATAAATGGAAGCGGATTTTGTAACAATGAGTATAAATAAAATGAAAAAAACGGATATCCTCAGTAAAAAAAGTATAAAATAAACTGTTTTAGTGAAATTATCCACAACTTATCCACATTTTGTGGATATATTTGTGTTGAAAAAGTTGTCCACATACAGGAAAATGTTGATATGTGTATTTCTATATGTAGTAGTCAATAGCTATGTGCAATTACTATATATTGATTTTATAAAAAACAGGAAAAAATCTTTTATTTTATGGGGATTTTTTTATGGTAAAGTATTTTGAAAAGTTGAAAAAAATTGGTATATCTGCTTGACGAAAAAGGTAATTACTTATATAATTGTAGACGATATTTTCCACAAAGTGATTGATATTGATGAAAAAGATTACCTTATATAGAGTAAGGTTTTAAGAAGGAGGTGTATTTGATATGAAAATGACTTTTCAGCCGAAAAAGAGACAGAGATCTAAAGTGCATGGTTTCAGAGCAAGAATGAGCACTCCGGGCGGGAGAAAGGTATTAGCTGCCAGAAGGAGAAAAGGAAGAAAAAGATTATCTGCATAAGGTATTTATATGTAAAACATTTACATTGGCCACAAAACAGAATTTGTGGCCTGTTTCTTTCAAAAGCTGTTTTTAGAATATGCGGATTTTCTTGAAAAATGGTAAATACAGATGGAATTTTCAACTTCGTTAAAAAAAAATGAAGACTTCCGGTATGTTTATAGAAATGGAAAAGTAAAAGCAAATCGTTATCTTGTGATGTATATTGTGGAAAATAATCAGGCTATAAACAGACTTGGGATATCTGCCAGTAAAAAAGTAGGAAACAGTGTTGTCAGGCATCATTTTTACAGACTGGTCAGAGAAAGTTACCGGCTGCATGAAAAAATATTTAATAGTGGTTTAGATATTGTAGTCGTTGCAAAAAAGAGTGCGGCACAGGCAAATTTCAAGGAGATTGAGAGCGCACTTTTACATCTTGGAAAACTGCATCATATATGTAAGTGAACAGGATAATGCTTACAGCGGGATATATGTGTAGAAAATCGTCATTAATATGAAAAATATTATGATTTCTTTGATTAAAATTTATAGAAAGTACCTGTCTCCCCTGAAGAGTACAAAATGCCCTTATTTTCCAAGCTGTTCGGAATACGGTTTGGAGGCGATAGAAAAATACGGGGCTCTGAAAGGTGGGATGCTGGCTTTATGGAGAATTTTGAGATGTAATCCTTTTTCCAAGGGAGGATATGATCCGGTTCCTTAAGGGGTAGAGCCAGGTTAAAGTAAGGAGGCTAAATGTCAAATATTTTATTAACGCAATATCAGGGCATGTTTATCGGTCCGATTGCAAAAATACTTGGTTATCTGATGGAAGGCATTTTTTATGTGCTGGATATGATAGGTATTCATAATTCAGGTCTTTCCATTATTTTGTTTACTGTAGTTATTTATCTTTGTATGACGCCGCTTACAATCAAACAGCAGAAGTTTTCCAAGCTTCAGTCTAAGATGAGCCCTGAGATCCAGGCGATTCAGGCGAAATATAAAAATAAAAAAGATAATGATTCCGTGATGGCTATGAATCAGGAGACGCAGGCTGTCTATGCAAAGTATGGCGTGTCCGCTTCCGGCAGTTGTATACAGCTTCTGATTCAGATGCCTATTTTGCTTTCTTTGTATCGTGTTATTTATGCGATTCCGGCTTATGTTGCATCGGTTAAAGAAGTATTTTTTCCTTTTGTGGACAAGCTGATTGCTCAGAAAGGCAGTGCGGAATTTATTCAGAATTTTGCGAATGCGGGAATGTATGCGAAGCAGTTTGAGAATGAAAGCTTTATCGGCGGTGTGACAAGCTATATTCAGAATACTTATATTGATGTATTGAACAGAGCAAGCACGGCGGACTGGCTGAGTCTTAAATCACAGTATCCGTCCCTTTCAACGGATATTGATACGACGATGGCGTCTCTTGATCAATATAATAACTTTTTGGGACTCAATATAGCAAATTCACCTTCCTTTATTATCAAAGATGCTTTTACAAACGGAGCATATCTGCTTGTGGTAGGGGCTCTTCTGATTCCTGTTCTTTCTGCTGCCACACAGTGGATTAATACGAAGCTGATGCCGACACAGGGAAAGAGCGGAAATGAGCAGGCTGACCAGATGGCGGCTCAGATGAAGATGATGAATACAATGATGCCGCTTATGTCAGCGGTGTTCTGTTTTACGCTTCCGGCAGGTATGGGTATTTACTGGATAGCCGGTGCCGTAATCAGAAGTATTCAGCAGGTTGTTATCAATAAGCATATTGATAAGATGGATTTTGATATGATTATTGAGAAGAACAAAGATAAGGCTGCGAAGAAGATGGAGAAGAAAAAAGTCCAGACTGAGAAGATGCAGCAGTATGCAAATATAAGCACCAGAAATATTGATATCAATAAAAAGTCAGGTATCAGTGATGCGGAAAGAGAAGCAGCGCTAAAAAAAGCAAACGAATATTACAGCAAAAACGCAAAACCCGGTTCCATGGCTGCGAAAGCTAATATGGTAAGGGAATATAATGAAAAGAATACCAGGTAATAGCAAGGGGGAATAAAAAATGGAATTTGTTGAATTTTCTGCGAAGACAGTGAATGATGCGGTGATAGAAGCATGTCAGAAATTTACGGTGACAAGTGATAAACTGGAATATGAAGTGGTGGAAGAAGGTTCTTCCGGATTTTTGGGAATCGGTTCAAAACCTGCTGTTATTAAAGCAAGAGTGAAATCTACGATTGTGGATGTTGCCAGGGAATTTTTAAACGGCGTTTTTGAAGCTATGAATATGGTTGTTGTTTCGGATGTCAAATATGATGAAGCTGAAAGAGCAATGGATATTGAGTTAAGCGGTGATGAAATGGGTGTTTTGATCGGAAAGAGAGGACAGACTCTGGATTCCTTACAGTATCTGGTATCTCTTGTTGTAAATAAGGATACGGAAAATTATATCAGAGTAAAAGTTGATACGGAAAATTACAGACAGAGAAGAAAAGAGACGTTAGAAAACCTTGCAAAGAATATTTCTTTTAAAGTGAAAAGGACAAAGAGAGCCGTTTCTTTAGAGCCGATGAACCCTTACGAGAGAAGGATTATCCATTCAGCGCTTCAGAACGACAAATATGTTACAACGCACAGTGAAGGAAATGAGCCTTACAGACATGTGGTTGTTACGATCAAGAGAGAAAGATAGAAAATAGTAAGATAAAGACAAACAGGAATAAGAGTAATCATATGGTGTGTAAGTATTCGGGCGTCATTTCGGCGCCCGAAATTTGATATTGGAATTTAATTGATTTTAGTTTATGATGAAATGAAGCAGTAAAAAAAGAAATAAAAGAAATAAAAGAAATAAAAGAAATAAAAGAAATAAAAGAAATAAAAGAAATAAAAGAAGTTGTGGATTGATATGAGAACAGATACGATAGCAGCGATAGCAACGGCATTTTCAGAATCGGGAATAGGAATCATCCGTATCAGCGGTGATGATGCTTTTCGGATTGCGGACAGAATCTTTTTTAGTAAGAAGGATATTGTCAGATGGAATAAAGAAAAAGAAAAGACGGGAATTAAAAAAGCAGCTTTTCAGAAAATGTTTTTTATTGAAAACGCAAAAACTTTTACGCTGCATTACGGTTATATAATAGATGGTGAGACTGTAATAGATGAAGTACTGATTTCCGTTATGAGAGCACCGAAAAGTTATACCGCGGAAAATGTAGTGGAAATCAATTGTCATGGCGGCATTTTGATTTTGCAGAAGATTATGGAACTTGTTATCAGAAACGGCGCCAGGACTGCGGAACCGGGTGAATTTACAAAGCGGGCTTTTTTAAATGGGAGGATGGATCTGTCGGAGGCGGAAGCGGTGATGGATCTGATACAATCGAAAAATGAATTTGCTTTGCGGGCTTCGGTAGATCAGCTAAAAGGTTCTGTTTCTTCTGTGATAAAGGAACTCAGAAGCAGGATTATTTATGAGATTGCTTTTATTGAATCTGCTTTGGATGATCCGGAAAATTATGATACGAATGGATATGGTGAAAAACTTTATGTTATTTTGGATCAGTTAGATCGAAAGATAAAGGAACTGATCAGTCATGCGGATGACGGGAGGATATTAAAAGAAGGGATTCAAACTGTTATTATAGGAAAGCCAAATGCCGGTAAATCTTCTTTTTTAAATGAACTGCTTGGAGAAGAAAAAGCTATTGTTACCGATATAGCCGGAACAACAAGGGATGTTCTGGAAGAAAATATAAGGCTTGGCGGGCTCAGCCTGCATATTATTGATACTGCAGGTATCAGAAAGACGGATGATACCATAGAAAAGATTGGTGTGGAAAAAGCGAGGAAGTATGCTTTGGAAGCTGATCTGATTATTTATATAGTGGATTCTTCCGTGGATTTTGATGAGAGTGATGAAGATATTCTGGAAATTCTGAAAGATAAACATTTTATAGTGCTTTTGAATAAATCTGATCTGAATATGGCTGTGACAGAGCAGGAGATAAAAGAAAGGCTTTGTGATTTTTCGGATTATGAAGTGATAAAGATTTCGGCTCTGCAGCATCAGGGGATGGAAGATTTTGAAGAAGCAGTGAAAAGAATGTTTTTTAAGGGAGAAATTACTTTTAATAACGAAGTTGTTATTACAAGTATGCGGCATAAGGAAGCTTTGATGGAAGCGGAAGAAAGTATTTCTATGGTGAAGCAGAGTATTAAAGCGGGAATGTCGGAGGATTTTTATTCTGTTGATCTGATGGATGCCTATGCCGCGCTGGGAAGGATCATCGGGGAAGAACTTGGAGATGATCTGGTGAATGAGATATTTGAGAAATTTTGTATGGGAAAATAGAAAAGATTTGTTGTTGAAGTAATCGGAATAATACGGAGAAAAATAATATGCCGGAATTTAGGGAAAAAGCAGATGTTTGTATTATTGGTGCGGGACATGCAGGATGTGAGGCGGCTCTTGCCTGTGCAAGGATAGGTCTTCAGACGGTTATTTTTACTGTTAACATAGAAAGTATAGCAATGATGCCATGCAATCCGCATATAGGAGGCTCTTCTAAAGGACATCTTGTCAGAGAGATAGATGCCCTTGGCGGGGAGATGGGAAAGAATATTGATAAGACTTTTCTGCAGTCAAAGATGCTGAATAAATCAAAAGGCCCGGCTGTGCACTCTTTGCGCTGTCAGGCAGATAAGGCGGAATATAGCCGCTCTATGAGAATGATTCTGGAAAATCAGGATAATCTGACGATTAAACAGACGGAGGTGTGTGAACTTCTGCTGGAAGATATGGAGGATATGGATACTGTTAGTGAGAATAGCAGTGCGGATGGAAAAAAATGTCATAACGGACAGAATAAAAAAATAGCAGGAGTGAAAATTCTGACGGGCGGCATTTATGAATGTAAGGCAGTTATTTTATGTACGGGTACTTATCTGAATGCCAGGTGTCTGTGTGGGGAGGCAATCACTTATACGGGACCAAACGGTATGCAGTCTTCCACACATCTTTCAGATGCTTTGAAGAAAGCGGGTATTGTTCTCAGAAGATTTAAAACGGGAACTCCTGCAAGAATGGATAGGCGCTCTATAGATTTTTCAAAAATGGAGGAGCAGTTTGGTGATGAGAGAGTGATTCCTTTTTCTTATGAGACTGATCCTGAGGATGTGCAGATCAGGCAGGAATCCTGTTATCTGACTTATACAAATGAGACAACGCATGATATTATCAGAGCAAATCTGGACAGGTCGCCGATTTATGCGGGAGTGATAGAAGGGACAGGTCCAAGATATTGTCCGTCTATAGAAGATAAGGTTGTAAAATTTTCAGATAAGACGCGCCATCAGGTTTTTGTTGAGCCGGAGGGCAGATATTCAAATGAGATGTATGTGGATGGTATGTCTTCTTCTTTACCGGAGGATGTTCAGCTTGCCATGTATCGGACAGTGCCGGGATTGGAAAATTGTAAAATTGTCAGAAATGCCTATGCCATAGAGTATGATTGTATTGATCCGGGGCAGTTACATCTGACTTTGGAATGTAAGCATATAAAAGGGCTTTTCAGCGCAGGGCAGTTTAACGGCAGCAGCGGTTATGAAGAGGCAGCGGCGCAGGGATTGATGGCGGGTATCAATGCGGCATTGGAAATTCAGGGAAGAGAGCAGATTGTCCTGGATCGGTCTCAGGCTTATATCGGTGTTTTAATAGATGATCTTGTCACAAAAGAAAATACGGAACCTTATCGAATGATGACTTCCCGGGCGGAGTACAGGTTATTGCTGCGTCAGGATAATGCTGACTTAAGGCTCAGAAAGATTGGTTATGAAGTTGGGCTGATCACCAGGGAGCAGTATGAGCATGTCTGTGAAAAGAAAAAGCAGATTGAAAAAGAGATAGAGAGATTAAAGAAAACTGTTGTTGGTGCTTCCGGAGATGTACAGGAATTTATGGTTTCGATGGGAAGTTCTCCATTGAGAACAGGGACAAGTCTTGCAGAGATTATATGCAGACCGGAATTTACTTATGAGAGTGTGGCGGCAATTGATAAGGAACGTCCGCATTTGAGTGAAGCTGTGATAGAGCAGGTTAATATTTCCATAAAGTATGAGGGATATATTGAGAGACAGATCAGGCAGGTAGAGCAGTTTAAAAAGATGGAAAAGCGTTTGATTCCTGAAGGTATACAGTATGAAGATATTTCGGGTATTCGCATAGAAGCAAGACAAAAGCTGGCAAAACACAGGCCTGTATCGATTGGGCAGGCATCCAGAATATCCGGTGTTTCTCCGGCGGATATATCTGTTTTGATGGTATATATAGAACAGAAAAGATAAATGAGATTCCATATTAGTTGTTGTCAAAAATATGAGTTAATTGTAAGTAAGGTATAAAGTAAAATGAGTTGTTATAATACAGAGGATTTTATAAAAAAGTGCGGTGTATTTGGTTTAGACCTGTCTAAAGAAAAATTAGATATGTTTATGGATTATTATGAACTTTTAACAGAATGGAATTCTTTTATGAATTTAACTGCTATCACAGATTTTGAAGAAGTAGTAGTAAAACATTTTGTTGACAGTCTTGCTGTTTGTCAGGCGGATGTATTTCGGGATGCCTTGAATCATACGGAGAAAAGAGAAGTTTCTTTGATAGATATCGGAACAGGCGCAGGATTTCCGGGGATTCCTTTGAAGATTATTTTTCCGGATCTGAAAGTTGTGCTGTTGGATTCTCTGAAAAAACGGGTGAAGTTTCTTGATACGGTAGCAGAGAAGCTGCAGATGAAAAATATTAATGCAATTCATGGAAGAGCGGAAGACTTTGCCAGAGATCAATTGTACAGAGAACAATTTGATTTTTCTGTTTCAAGGGCTGTTGCAAATCTTTCTACATTGACGGAATTGTGTATACCTTTTGTAAAAAGAGGCGGGTATTTTATTTCTTATAAGTCTGAGAAAGTGAAGGAAGAATTATCTGCAGGGAAAAAAGCGATAGAAATTCTCGGTGGAAAGATGGAAGATCAGTTAGAATATAATCTGCCGGATACGGATATAAAAAGGAGTTTGTTGTTGGTGAAAAAGGAGAAGAGTACACCAAAAAAATATCCAAGAAAAGCAGGTACTCCGGCAAAGGAACCGTTATCATAAAATATAGGAACAGTAAATTATAAAAGTGAAAGGAAAAGGATAATTATTAAAATATGAATGAAATAATCAGGTCTTTATATGAAAGAAAATCGGTCAGGGTTTTTGAGGAGCGTCCCATACCAGCAGAATGTAAAAAAGAAATATTACTGTCAGCCATGCAGGCACCGACGGCAGGAAATCAACAGCTTTATACGATCCTTGATATTACGGATCAGGAGTTAAAGGATAAGCTCTCGGTAAGTTGTGATAATCAGCCCTTTATTGCGAAGGCACCGTTGGTACTTATTTTTTGTGCGGATATATTAAAGTGGTTTGATGTGTTTAAAGAGGGAGGAGCTGATCCCAGAGAGCCCGGATGTGGTGATTTAATTTTAGCCATAGATGATGCTTTGATTGCGGCTCAAAATACGGTAGTTGCGGCAGAAAGTTTAGGTATTGGCTCCTGCTATATAGGAGATATTATGGAACAGTGTGAACTGCACCGGGAGATGCTGCGTCTTCCTGAATATGTATTTCCGGCGGCAATGTTGGTTTATGGTTATCCGACCAGGCAGCAAAAGGAGAGAATTAAGCCGAAACGATGCAGACTGGAAGATATGGTACAGGAAAATTATTATCAGAAAAGGGATGGACAGCAGTTGCGGAATATGTTTGATAAAGAGACGGAAAACAGAAGTTTCGAGGAATGGAGTCAGGCATTTTGTAAGAGAAAATATAATTCTGATTTTTCAAAAGAGATGAGTCGTTCAGTGCAGGAGTATTTAAAAGATTATCTGAAAATCAGATAACAGATAGGGACAGATGGAGGATATAAAGTGAATAAAAACGTAGAGGTTTTGGAAGAAGTTCTGGAAGTCCTGGAAGAAGAAAAAAGAAGTTTTTATGCGTTGATAAATCAAAATGATTTTAGAATAGAGGAGATAAGTTCTTATCTGAAGGATCTTTCCAAAAAGGAAGATGAAGATTTTAAAGTGTTTTCTCCAAGAAACGTAGAAAATACTCATAGAGAGCAGATAGAAGCTGATGTATATGAAAAGAAAAAGTATGAAGAAGAAAATGCGGAGTACCAGAAGAAAATTGACTTTTTAAAATCTTTGATTGATAGGGTTAATATTGTTATTGGAAATTTACAGACAGATATTAATATTTCCGGAATATCTGAAAAAGAAGAAGTGAAAATAAAAGAAGAGAGAGAAGTATCGAAAGAAAGCATAATAGAAGAAAAAGAAAAACAAGAAAATATTGAAGTACTTATAACTGCATCAGAAAAACAGCATATTGCTCATCAGATTATTAATTGTGTATCTTTTATTACATCTGATGCGGAAAGGGCAAAAATAGAGTTGACTGCACTGGCAAAAAAACTGAAAAATTAAGTTTGAATTACTATATATTGAATCAGCTTGATAAATACAATAATTACTTTAAAAGAATGCCGGAATGTTTCACGTGAAACATTCCGGTTATTATTTTATTTAACCACAATATAATGTTTCACGTGAAACATTATTACCACAATATATTGAATGGAAAATGTGAAACATATTTATTTGTGTTGAAATTATTGTGAAACATTATATATAAGGCTTTAAAATATATAAAACAGCAAAATAACAGATACAAGATATAGTAAATATGTCTATTTTAACTATAGTTAAAAATTGATTTTTTTAAAAAAATAAAATTTGTAAAATAGTAGTTGACAAATTTCAATTTTAGGTATAAATTAGAAAACAGCAAAACAATCAGGTTTTGCTGTTGCAAAAATATATAGAAAGAAAGAGGTGTAAGTGTGATTATTATTACCTGCTAGTTAGTAACTTAAAAAAAGCATGATAAAGTCAATAGGTCAGTTTATATTGGCAGATTTGTCATGCGGGCAGGAATATTTTCACCTTATTTTTCATTATAATATAATAGTCTACATGATAGAAATTTAGAAATTTTTCAGACAAAGATATTTATGTGTCTGCTGAATTTTATGGTAGCTATTTTTTCGGAAGAGTAGAGATGCAGGAAAATATTTCTGTATCTTTTTTTATGCATAAAGGCGCATAGGAAAATCAGCTGCAAAGAAAGTGAGGGATGTATATGTCATTGATAAGTGTTAATAATCTGACGTTTCATTACGAGGGAAGTTCAGACAATATTTTTGAAGATGTATCTTTTCAGATCGATACCGATTGGAAACTTGGATTTACAGCAAGAAACGGAAGGGGAAAAACTACATTTTTAAAACTTCTGATGGGAGAGTATGAATATAAAGGTAATATCAGCCATATTAAAAGTTTTGATTATTTTCCGTTTGAGGTAAAGGATAAAGAAAAGACTTTTATGGAAATTATGGAAGAAATGTATCCGGAGTATGAGTTATGGAGAGTTTGTAAGGAATTATCCCTACTCAAAGTGGATGAAGATATTTTATATCGTCCTTTTTATACACTGAGTAACGGAGAACAGACAAAAGCCATGCTGGCAGTTTTGTTTTCTCAGGAAAGTAAATTTCTATTGATAGATGAGCCGACTAATCATCTGGATGTGAGAGGAAAAGAAAGTATCAGAGACTATTTAAAACAAAAGAAAGGTTTTATTCTGGTTTCACATGACAGGGATCTTTTGAATGAGTGTATCAATCATATTCTTGTTATCAATAAAACAAATATAGAAGTGTATAAAGGAAATTTTTCTACCTGGTGGGAAGAGAAAAAACGAAAAGATAACTGGGAACAGGAAGAAAATGAGCGGCTGAAAAGAGATATCAAAAGATTAAAGGAATCTGCTAAAATAAAGGAGGAGTGGGCGGATAATATTGAATCCAGAAAAAAAGGAAAAAAAGCGGCAGAAGAAGCAAAGAAGAAGGGCGCTTCTATGAAAGGAAGGAGAGCATATATCGGAGAAAAGACAAGAAGAATGGAAAAGCGGAGAAAGAATTTGGAAAACAGGGAAGAGAGAGCAATAGAAGAAAAGTCAGGACTTCTTAAAAATTTGGAGACGACGGAAGATTTGAAACTTTTTCCGCTGCAGCATTATAAGGATGTGCCTGTAAGTCTGTCAGATGTATGCATATATTATGAAGGACCGGATGGAATAAGAAAAAATCTCGGATCGGTGAATTTTGAAGTGAGAAATGGAGAATGTGTAGTGCTCAGCGGAAAAAACGGGTGCGGAAAGTCCAGTGTGCTGAAAGCAGTTATACAGGCGGTGGAAGAAAAAGCAGGTAACGAAAACGTGCAGAGTCTTTCCCTGACAGAACCGATTCATTATACGGGGACGATCACAACAGCGGGCGGTATAAAAATTTCTTATGTGCCTCAGGATACCAGTCATTTAAAAGGAAGCCTTATGGAATACGCTGAAAAATATGATTTGAATCTTAGTTCTTTTCTGATGCTTCTTCGCAAACTGGATCTGGGGAGAGAACAGTTTGAGAAGAATATGGAAGATTACAGCGGCGGACAAAAGAAAAAGGTATTGATTGCGAGAAGTCTTTGTGAACAGGCACATTTGTATATATGGGATGAATCTCTAAATTTTATAGATGTATTTTCCAGAATACAGATTGAAGAACTTTTGATGAAGTACCGTCCTACGATGTTGTTGGTTGAACATGATGCGGAATTTGTGAAAAAAATCGGAACAAAAATAGTGAAACTTTAACTGAAAGTAAAAGTTAGGATGTCGGACATCTTTACGGAAATATTTTATTGTGATAAAATAATAAGTTAAAAAGAGCCCATTTTTTATCAAAAATTATAAATTTGTATGACAAAAAGGAGGGAAAATAAAATGGGATTATTTTCAAAAAAAACAAAAGAACTGGAGTATGATGATTCAGACTGTCAACGAAAAAAAGAGATTATGCGCAAAATGTGGAATGAGTCGGTGGAAAACGGAGACAGTTACGAAATTCTTTATGCGGGACAGACTACTTCCAAATTTGAGAGAGGTTTGGTGTTTGATACAAATACCACCACATTTTACCATTATATCGTCGGTTACAGAAAAAGTGACTGGAGTGTTGGTATGATCCAGGTGGACAGAGAACTGACACAGCATACGGAACCTTTTTTCGTGGAGATGGACGCAGTGGTCGGTGTAAGTTACCATGCCAAATTGCAACAAGCATGGCTTCTGTATCGCAAAAATTATGAAAGTTATGGTGAACAATTTAATATGAGTGATACGGGAAGTAAAACAGTAGCAGGAATTACAAACACGGTTCAGCCGGAAGAAAGAGAAAGATTTCTTGACTTTTTAGAGGAACTGCGCAGCCGTCTGGAACAACAGGGACATAAACAGGAGAAGTGGAAAAGATCATGATTGGAAGATTATTTAGAAGTTTAACGGGATTTACAATTGCTTTATTTGCTTTTGGATGTATTTTTCTTGGGGCTATGATAAAAGTAGGGAATTTTCCTCAGATTTATTTTCCTTCGCATGATTTTGAATATGTAATGGAAAACGGATTAAAAAAAGGACAACATATTAAAGGAGAAATCTATTACAGCCTGGGAGCTTTTGCTTCGGAAGAAAGCTACACCCAATATGAGGATTACAGAACAGCGTCCAAGACTACCGGTTATTATTATTTGATCCCGGTGGGAGAGGGCGGAATGGCGGCAGTTTTTATCCGCAAAGATGATTTGGATGCTATGGATATTCTGACAGATGAAACATATAATTATCTGAGCGGAGGAGATGTTCCGCAGACAGAAGTCCACTTTGAGGGAGTGGCTGTAAAGATGGATAAAGAACTTGCCGGTTTAGAAGGTGCTTTCAGGGATCAGTTAGAATATATGGGTTATACGGAAAGTGAAGTGAATGAAATGTTAACCTCTTATTCGGATGGAGAATGTCTTGTTCTTTCGGGACCGGCCGAGATGTCTACGATGTATGTTATGACTGCCATTGTATTTGCCGTACTTTTACTGGCAATACTCCTGATTGTGCGTAATTACAGAAGAGAAGCAGAGTATGATAAGCAATAGCAGAAATGAGAAAGAATGATCGTTTCTGATTAAAAAATTTATTACTAAACAAAAAGGGTGCCATGAAAATGATATCATGGTACCCTTTTTGTCGTTAAAAAATAGTTACTGTCTACCCTGTTTTTCTTTCCAGAATTTATCTCTTTCCTGACTGGACGAAGTTGCCATTGCCGTCTGCATCACAATCTCACTGAAATACCGTTCAGGAAGTTCTCCGATTTTTTTATTGAATGTCACATCGAGTACGGTAACATCTTCATTTTGTCCACCGACATAACTGCCGGAAAAGTTGAGTTCGGCATGCAGTCCCTGTTCTTTATCTTCTCTGTAATAATAATAGAAAATACCGGCGTCCTCCGCCTGTCCGCGATACCATCCCATATTTTGCATCTTTCCATGCAGGGATAAGTCATTGAGGATACAGCCGCCGAAACGTTCCATGGATTTTTCTTCTGCTTCCTCCTCCGTCATATGGTAGACGGGGCGTAAGAGCTGCTCTATGGGCTGGGTGATCTCATAATCTTCCAACTGAGTTTTCCACGCTTCTATGGATTCATCCGATAATTCCACCGGATGTGCAAGACCGATTCTGGAAACTTCCTTCGTATTATCACAACCGTCAGGAAGTTCAAACTCTTCCTCCTCTTCCGTGTTAAAACTGCCATCCTCCATATAGCGGAAAGTCCGTATCAGTTTCTTGTCCTCATATATACCCCAGATCAGTCCGATTGCAAACTGGTGCATAATCGGATTTTCTACAAAAAGTTTTTTCCACGCTTCACAGGTCCATTGCCGTTCCGTTGAAAGTGCCAGTTCAAGGCGCATTTTCTGGCTGGAGACGGTGGCTTTCATCTGCTTTTTCATTTCCTTAAAGGCAGTGTAGCTTTCCGCAGCTTTTTTCGGATCATCCTTTTTACCGGGTGCCGGCAGGTTTTTCAGTTTCTTTCCGCTCTCATCGAATACTTCTACTTCAAGAGCAGGAGTAATTGTTACGGTGAACGTACGTTCACCATAGTCAAAATGCCGCTCCATGTTTTCATCAAAACCCAGGTTTGGCACAATACGGTCGGCAAGTTCTTCCGTGGTAATACCAAGCTGATCGGCGGCAAACTGTAAGGCTTCACCGGCAGCAGTCTTTACCTGGCGGAACTTAAATTTTCTGGAAATGCTGTCTACGATGAGAAGTGCTTCCGGTTTGGGATTCAGTGCCAGAGCTTTTACCGCATCCGCGGCGATGGCTCCTCTGGAATGCTGAGGCCATTCGCTGATCTGATGCTGCAGCTTTTTGATAATATCGGTTCCGCCATGGATGGAAGCAGCATAGAGCACCCAGCGTTTTTTCGCTTCGGCGCCCAGAGCAAGCCATTTATCGAACAGTTCATTTACATAAACGGCAAGTTCGCCTTCATCCAGTTCCGTCGCCAGGAGCGCCGCATCTTTGCTGACGCCGCATGCCGTCATGGATGCATAGCATAACAGAATTGCCTGCAGGTAATCCTCATCTGCCGGTATCGGCTGACAGATATTTTGTTCATTATCCATACTGTTGTCAGTTGATTCCCCATTTGCATTTTCGCCAGTTGATATATTATGTATATTCTGATTAGAAGTAAGTGCAGTTGTTTTCTTTTTATGCACCGCTGAAAAAGGTGTATCATAGGCCCATGCCAGAGAACGTTTTTTACCGCCTTTATGAAGTTCTTTCACAAGATCCTGCAAAGTAAGTACATTGCCTGCCGAAACGGAGCCCTGATTCAGAAGTTCCTGCAGAAGTGTTCTGGTCTTGCTGTTTTTTTCTTTTTCAAGTGCTTCCAAGAGCTGCGGTCTGTATTTTTCCGGATCCCATTTTACCAAAGTACGGATTGCCAGTTCTCTCTCCGCCGCTTTTTTGGAAGAAAGAAGAGTCAGAATTTCAGGCTCCCAGTTTTTTTGCCCGCTGAGTACGGTTAAAAGGGTATCCCTCACAACCTTTGAGCTGTCCTGCGTATAAGAGAGTATTTCCGCTTTGTTTTCCTCCGCATTTTTCTGCAGAAATGTTACGGCAAAGGTTCTGATTGTCAAATCCGATTGTTGAAAAGCTGAGATGACTTCCTCACGGCATTCTTTAATATATCCGGTGAAAACTTTTTCTGTTGCCTCATTCAGAATCTTTAGTTGTCTGTTATTATAAATATACCAGTGATGCATCAGCGAATAAAATTTTAACTGGTGTACCATATCAAGGTGTTCTTCCTGAAAGGCGGCGTAGAGCTGCCTGATCGAGATAAGGGAAGACTGCAGTTCATTAAAAAAGAATGAACTTGTACCGCGCAGGAGCTGATGGGAAACAACACGGTTGTAAAATGCCTGATCATGGTAAGTATAAATGTAAGGATGCAGAAGATTTCTCGCCTGCATAATATTGGAGTTGTGGTATCCATACTGATTAAAAATCTGATCCTCAAAGGGATAGAGAGTGGAAATGTCCGTCTCTCCCCGCAGATACGCCTTTACTTCTTTGATAGCAGGATTTTTATCGGCAAGAAGATCGATCAGTTTATTTCGTTCCACATCACCGCCGGATTTCTGTCTTTTCAGAAAGAGTGCTTTATCTTCCTGTTTTAAAATATTCATCATGGCAAAAGAATCATGGGCATTTGCCGTTTCGATTGCCTTTAAAAACAGGTCCCTATTTTTATAAAACTGTGTTTTCAGGACAGTATCTAACTCTTTTGATGCGGCAAGCAATATTAAAGCTTTGCTGTTAATATCAAAAAGAGTATCATAGTCTCCGCCCATTTTTTCCGTATCGATCCGGAAAGATTTGCTGACAAGGACTGCCGTAGAAAACATATTTTGTAAGTTTGCCGCAAAACATATCTTTGTATAGTTTTTTAAAATATCTGACAATCCGGAGTTCAAAAGGGCTGATCCGCCGAAAAGATGCAGAAAATAAGGGGATATCCTGTATTTTTCTCCGGCAAGATTTAATATTTTTTCGTTCACCTGATTTGTTCTGATCGCCTGGCTCAGTTCCTGGATAATGTAATCGGATACCGTGCTTGTATCATAGATATTTCTGAGGTTCTCCGTCAGGGTATCTTCATAATATTGCATAACAGGTATATCGTCTTTTTCCAGAGGTCCTTTTCCGTCAGGATATTTTGCCAGGAAATAAGCGGTAAGCAGGTATAACTGTCCGGCGCCGAAAGAATGCATCATGGAATAGGTGACATCTTTTATATGATAAGGATAGCTTGAAAACAGGTATGCTCTTTTCAGCAGTTCCGAGTCATTGTTTAATTGTTCCATAAACTGACGAAGAAGCGTCCCGTTGAATGTATGGGAATTGGATGCCATCTGTTCGGCAGCGACAGCGGCAAGCTGTGCAGGATCAATTTCAGGCAGCGATAACAGACGGCAAAAAACATCCCCATTGGATGCATTGGAGATAAGACACTGACAGCTTGTGCCGCCCATGGAAAAGAGGATATTGAAAAGCCTTCCTGTCTGTTTGGGATCATCCTGTCCATAGGAGACAAGACAAGTGAGAGCGGGCGGATAAGATTTTGGCGACACGCCCAGGTTTCTGTAAGGAAGTTTTTCCAGTATTTCATTACCTTTTTTTCCTCTCAGGTAATCTTCGAGATCATTTAACTGTTCCTGCGTCAGTTTACATAAATCAAGAAGCTCCATACACTTTTCGATGTAAGTTTCATTCTGAACTCTCATAACAGATATTTGCCCTCCTTTTATTCTTTTATCTCAAATCTTTCCAGAGTTTGTTTTGTTCCTGGCTGGAAGAAGTTGCCCTTGCAGCCTGCATTACGATTTCACTGAAATACCGCTCCGGAAGCTCACCGATCTTTTTATTGAATTTCACATCAAAAACAGTGATATCTTCGTTTTCACCGCCCACATAACTGCCGGAAAAATTAAGTTCCGCACGCAGTCCCTGTTCCTTATCCTCACGGTAATAGTAGTAGAAGACACCGGCATCCTCAGCTTGCCCGCGGTACCATCCCATGTTCTGCATTTTACCATGCAGGGAGAGATCATTGAGGATAAAGCCGCCGAAACGTTCCATGGATTTTTCTTCTGCCTCCTCTTTGGTCATATGATAGACAGGGCGGGAGAGCTGTTCAATGGGCTGGATAATTTCGTAATCCTCAAGCTGGGTTTTCCATGCCTCAGCAGATTCTTCTGAGAGTTCTATCGGATGGATGAGTCCGATCTTATAAATAGAATCGGGGTTATCCTGTTTATCAGGAAGTTCATACTCTTCCTCATCTTCCGTATTAAAACTGCCATCCTCCATATAACGGAAGGTTTGTATCAGTTTTTTATCTTTGTAAATGCCCCAGATCAGCCCAATCGCAAACTGGTGCATAATCGGATTTTCCACAAAGAGTTTTTTCCATGCATCACAGGTCCACTGACGCTCAGCGGAAAGTGCCAGTTCAAGCCGCATTTTCTGACTGGTAATGGTAGCCTTCATCTGTTTCTTCATTTCCTTGAAAGAAGCGTAGCTTTCCGCTGCTTTTACGGGATCATCCTTTTTACCAGGGGCGGGCAGATTTTTTAATTTCTTTCCGTTTTCATCGAACACTTCCACTTCCAGGGCAGGAGTGATTGTTACCGTAAATTTCCGTTCACCATAATCAAAATGACGTTTCATATTTTCATCGAAGCCGAGGTTCGGAACAATGCGGTCGGCAAGTTCCTCCGTGGTAATGCCAAGCTGATCGGCGGCAAACTTTAAAGCTTCACCGGCAGCAGTTTTTACCTGACGGAATTTAAATTTTCTGGAAATACCGTCTACAATCAAAAGTGCTTCCGGTCTCGGATTCAGAGCCAGAGCCCGCACGGCATCTGCGGCGATGGCGCCTCTGGAATGCTGGGGCCATTCGGTTATCTGATGCTGCAGCTTTTTAATGATATCGGTACCGCCGTGGATGGAAGCAGCGTAGAGTACCCAGCGTTTTTTTGCCTCGGCGCCCAGTTCAAGCCATTTGTCAAACAGTTCGTTCACATAGATGGCAAATTCTTTTTCATCCAGTTCCGATGCCAGAGCCGCCGCGTCTTTGTTAACACCGCAGGTTGTCATGGAAGAATAACAAAGCAGGATCGCCTGCAGGTATTCCTCCTCAGCAGGTATTGCCGCTTTTTTATGTACCGGTGAGAAAGGTGTCTCATAAGCCCATGCCAAAGTACGCTTTTTGCCGCCCTTATGAAGTGTTTTTACAATATCCTGTAAAGTTATAATGCTTCCCGATTGTCCTGCGTCCGTATTTAAAATATCCTGCAGCAGTGTTCTCATTTTACCGTTTTTCTCTTTTTCCAGAGCAGCCATCAGTTCCGGCTGATATTTTTGAACATCCCATTTTGTCAGAATACGGACGGCAAGTTCCCGTTCCGAGGATTTTTTAGAAGAGAGGAGAGCCAGTATTTCCGAATCCCAGTTTTTCTGTTCGCACAGAACATTGTATAATGCGTCCCTGACAAGTTTTGAACTGTCCTGAGAAAAAGCGAGGATTTCTTTTTTATATTCCTCTGCGTTTTTACTTAAGACATCGACGGCAAAGGCTCTGCTGACGGCATCAGCTTCCTGAAAGGCAGAAAGGATTTCTTCCCGGTTCACGGTGAGATATTTGCAGAATACCTCGATAGATGTCTGTTTCAGCAGTTCTTTGTGTTTTTCGTTATAAAAATACTGGTACATCATGGAGTAGAACTTTAGCTGATGTGCCGCATCAAGATGTTCCTCGTCAAATGCAGTATATATTTTTCGGATTTTCTGTGTTTCGAGGCTTGTATTGCAAACCAGCACCCAGTAGAAAAAGTAGCTGAAACCTTTCAGGAAGTAATAAATGAGTGTTCTGTTATAAAAACTCTGATCATTATAATTTTTGGCATAGGACTCCAGCAGATTTTTGTTCTGGGTAAGATTGCTGCTGTAACCATATTTTGAGTAAAGCTGATTTTCATAAGGGTAGAGGGAAGCAACATCTGTTTCGCCCCGCAGATATTTTTTTACTTCCCCGATAATGGGGCTTTTTTCGGTAATCATGTTGATCAGTTTATCCCGCTCTTTATTACCATTTTTTCTCTGTTTCAGGAAAAGCAGCTTATCTTCCTGCTGCAGGACATTCATCATAATAGAAGAGTCATGGGCGTCAGCTTCTTCCAAAGCTTCCATAAATACGGTTTTATTTTTGCGGAACTGGGCTGTGAGAATATTGTTCAGTTCCCTTGATGCTGCCTGCAAGATCAAAGATTTACTGTCAATGTCAAAAAACTCGTCATAGTCTCCGCCCTTTTTCCGTATATCCATCCAGAATCTGTCGGTAATGGCTGCTGCGGCTGTGAGCATCTCAGGAAGGCTTATGGAAAAGCATACCTTCACAATATTTCTTAAAATATCCGACAGTGTGAAATTGAGAAGAGCCGTGGAACCTAAAAGATTTAAGGTATAGTTATTAGTCTTGCATTTTTTCTGTGCAAGTTTCAGTATGTTATCGTTTACCTGGTTCTGCCGGATTGCCTGTTTGATTTCCTGAAGAGCAGAAGAGGGCATACTGTGCGGCTCATAAATATGATCGAGATTTTGAAGAAGGATCGTTTCATATTGCTGCATCAAAGAAAAGTCCTCTGCCTGAACCTGTCTGGTTATCTCCGGTGATTTGCCGAAGAATTTGCTCACGCCGGATAAAAGGGAGGCGTTTTTTTCCTCTTTTGATAAAAGTTCACCGGCATTCGGATATTTGATCAGGAAGTAGATTGCAAGCAGTATCAGTTTTGCGGAACCGCAGGAATGCATGGACGAATTTGGTATACTCCTGATATTTTGTGGATAATCAGCAAGAAGAAATGCCTGTTTTATGGCTTCCGCATCATAGTTCATCAGTTTCATAAGGGGCTGAATCCCTCTTGACATACGAAAAAGATAAGACGAAATGTCCGCGGCATAGACAGCACCGGCTTTTGACTGATCTATGGGAAGTTTCCACAGATAGGCAAGTCCGCTGCCGCCTGCCATACCCTGGGGAAGCAGAGAAGAGCAGCTTATGCCGCCGACTGCAAAAAGGATATTGAACAGCTTTCCCGCTTCCTCCATCATTCCATGCTTGAAAAAGCTGCTGAAGACGGAAGTATCACGTTTTTGTAACAGGGATAAGTTTTTATATGGAAGATTGGCTAACGCTTCTTCTCCTTTTTCACCGGAAAGATAGGTTTCCAGGTCATTTAACTGTTCCTGTGTTAAGTTTAACTGTTCCAACAGTTTCATTGCGCCTTCTAGGCGCGTTTCCTTTGGGCTTCTCATGGCTGTGTCCTCCTGTTTTTTTATAATAAATTAAGTAATTGTATTATTATATAAATTTTACTGTATAAATAATAATCATTGTTTTACAACATATTTCTGGTTTTTACTGTTTGGTTTATCCGGAATTGTCATGACCAGTTTTCCTTCCAAAATAAGAGGTTTCAAATAATTTTTTGCAATATTTTTTGTGTCTTTATATCCCAAAAAAGCAGTTATTTCATTTTTGGATCTTGGTGTTTTACAAAATGTTAAAATTTTATCTTGGGTGTTATCTTGGGTGTTATCTTGGGTGTTATCTTGGGTGTTGCCGGTATTTGAAGATTCTGCAAATTTCTTGTTTTTTATTGTTGCATAAACCATAAATGCAGCCGTTCGATATTCTGGTTCAGGCAATCCCGCCTGTTTCATTTCAAGATACATACGATCAATACCTTCACCAAATTCCCGTACATATTTATATTCATGCAGTATACCGGCAATCTTTGGGTTTCTTGAAAAATGAATTTCTCTCATATTATTCAGACGGACAATTCCCGGGAGAGTTCCTGGGCTTTCCACAGTAATATGATCATCAAACATCTTAATCTGAATATCAGTTCCCTTGATACTGTAGTCACGGTGGGCAACCGCATTAATAATAAGTTCCTTCCAGGCAAATTCCGGATACTCCGGTTCGGTAATAAATCTGGCATCTGCTCCTAAATAAGTATGTTCTTTTATCTGACTTTTGACAAATTCAATGGTCTTTTCCACCAAATCTATAATTCGACCTTCAAAAATTTTATCTTTGACTACATTCATGGCAGCGCCGACTTTAGCTTCCGTACCCTCGTATTTTATGAAACGTACTCTGGCACGTTCAAAAAATAATTGAGGATTTTTACCAAAAAGCAGTATGGCAGCTCCACTCATTTCCTGGCGATTATTAGCATTTACAATAAATTTTTTATTTTGCCTGATATATTCTTCCGGTGATTTTCCATAACCAATTTTTGTGCAATAGTCAGATACAACTTTCATATCAATATCTTCTATGGTACTTCCGTATACAGGTTCATTTTCGTAATATCTGGTACCTTTGGCATACATTAGTTGTAATCTTTCATCAAAAGTAAGTTTCTTTGATTTGTCACCGATACGTAAAAATACTTCGTCACGATGATTTGCATGAAGTTCGCTGCTCTGTGGAATTCGTATCAGCAATAAATGGTTGTCCTTATCATGGCTGTCCATACAGTTTATTACTTCCGTTTCAATCATAATAGAGGGCTGACAAAAATCTAAAGGTGCTCGTAAAATTTCATTTATATTTTTTGTAAAGTCATCTATTCCGGTAATTTCGCCATTATCTTCTATTCCCACAACTAATAAACCACCATCTGCATTTGCAAAAGCAATCATGGAAACAGCAATAGCTTTTGCTTCAATTTTGGCGCTTTTGCGGTCATACAATTGTTTTTCGTTGGTAGTGCACATTTCTTCAATTGTCATAGTTGTTAATTTCATTGGAACTCTCCCATATACTATATAGTTAAATAATAATTTTTCCCCCTGTCATAAGCGGTTTTTTCCCTACCGCGTTCCACATATGCTGTCAGTTCCGTATAATATTCCGCACAGAGGGAATATTTATTCTTGTCAGCGGAAACTCTGTGCCTGCTTTCGGATAATTCTTTCTGCAGGGCAAGGAGCAGGCGGGAGAGATGCTGCATACCGTATTCTGCGGCATCCTTTCCCTTTTCTTCTAATTCCCGTAAAGTGCTGTCATGAACAGTATGAAATCCGCTCTGGCAGAGATCTTCCAGAATAGAGTTGATGTCCGAAAAAAATTCTTCAAAAAAATCTTCTTTACTTTTTGAAAACATAATGGTCCGTAATCCTCTCAGAATCTTTTTGATGTTTTTCAGGTATCGGATATTCGGCTCCGTTTTAAACGGAAGGCTTCCAGGTATCCACCGGAATCAGCCTGATACGTCCTTCCTTTAAATAAACTTTACCGATAAAACAGGGCGGTTCTTCTTCCCTGATTTTTTCCAGATAACGGATGCTTCGGGCATCTTCTTTGGAGTAGGGAAGTTCGAGTATGACTTCCCGCTTTTTCCGGTCATATAAGGTCATCATCAGCGTTTGTTCCGTTTTGGAGAAAACGGCTTTTTCACAAAAAGCAGGCTGTAAAAAAACGAGGTTTTTGTTTTGTCCCGTCATCTGCTCCGAAAACAATTTACCGAAATCTTCATAGTACCACTTCGGAAATTCTTCCGGATCCGGCCTGCAGTTTCCGAGAATTTCACCCCTTGTCTCCTTGCTGGAAGAAAGGCGCCTTCGTTCATCACACTTTGCGTCCTTGAGATGGATGCGCAGCGTGATCAGATTTTCGAGAGAGCAGGTAAGCCCCCAGGGAGCCTCAGCTTTCTGAGGACGCCCCCATTTTCTTCGGTTGTCATAAAAAACAGGGCGCGCTACGGTATAAGTGTACCATTGATCCGTATTTGTCTCCAGAAAATAGACGGTCTCTCCCTCATAACCGGAGACATCTTCAAAATGTTCTATTGTGATACCCGTCAGGTCCAGATCTCCGGCAGCTAGATAATCGGCATGAAATTCTCCGGCCTCTTTCACAAGGTTCACAATATTTTCCGTCTCCAAAAGATTAATTACTCCGGAATATAGTTTTGTTAGTTTTTTCATTAAGTCTGCAGTCAGAAAAGAAGCCTGTCTTTTTAAATAGGATTGATACAAGGTGCCAAGTCCGCGGAAGCCTCTCTCAAAATCGGCAAGTCCCGCATTGTGGCTGATAATCGCAAAGCGTTCGAGAGAGTCCGTCACATCAGGGGAAACTCTTGAGAGTCCGGTTATCATCAGTTCTTCTAAATAATCTTTCATCTGGGCGGCTGCATTTTTTACCTGCCCGGAATCGAAAAGAGAGTCTTTTTTCTGATATTCTTCAAGATTTTTCAGTGAAAAAATGCCGTCTTTCAGCTTGCACCAGAGGATCGCTTCGGCTTTGTGGGTACAAAGTTCTTTTTTATGACAACTGCAGGAGGAATATTCTAAAGGCGATAATAATTTTACGGTCATATTTTCGCCGGGAAGCCGTACGGTAAAAACGGAAGATTCCTCTATTTCCGGACGGACCTCTTTGCCTGCTTTATTCAAAAAGGAAGCAAGACGGCGTGTTCCCATCACTTTAAACAGATCCTTTTCAGGAAAGGAGCGGATCTCGTTCCAAAGTTTTTTCTGTTTGTCACTGCTTTCCGTATTTTCTTTTGAAGTAATATGCTGCGCATTATTGCCGCCCATATTTTCTTCCGAATGACCTTCCTGATCCGATTCCTCTTTCCCTGCGTCCATATCAGAATGAACTGTCTGTTCCTTTAAAAACAGGATGCCGAGAATAATATGTTTACAGATACTCCTGGAAGGACAACTGCATCTGCTGTCCCCGAGCGGAAAGCATAAAATAACTGTTTCACCGTCTACCTGAAGGGCGGCTTCCTCCTCCGACTTTAATATTTTAACAACGGCGGTTTCTTTATCTTTATAGGCTCTTTTCACAATCCCCTTGTTGGTAAGCCCGATTAAATATTCATCATCGATTTCTGCAAGTTGCTTTTTCCAGTTGACCATTTTGTTTTCCTTTTACTGTATTGTCCGGATATGTATTTTCGCATCGGGTGAACCAGTACGGTCACGTTCCGGGCAAAGATAGTTCTATGAATATTATATGATCTTTCCGATCCACTCCGCCAGTTCCTCCGGTGTCATTGCCCCTACATGGGCGCCCAGATCGGCAAGCCTAGCGGCGGCATGTCTGTCATAGCAGGGATTTGCTTCCATATCCAGAGCCGTAAGAGCGATCAGTTTTGCGCCGCTTTCAATAATACCTTTGCTGACACTGTAAAGATTCTGATAACCACCGCCCTCATAGAGATCGGAGATCAGGATCACCATTGTCCGGTAGGGAAAGTCGATCAGCTTCTCACAGTAGGAGAGTGCTTTGGCAATATTTGTACCGCCGCCAAGCTGTATGCTCATCAGCGTTTCCACGGGATCTTCCACATAACCGCTGAGATCCACCACACTCATATCGAAAATGACAAGCTTCACATCCAGCATGGGAAGCTTTGCGAAAATACCGGCCATAACTGCACTGTGGATTACGGAATCCAGCATAGAGCCGCTCTCATCCACACAGAGGATCACACGCCAACTGTTATAGCGTTTCATACGGGAATTGAAATAAACCTGCTTTAAGACAAGCCTTTCCTCTTCCATATCATAGTTTTTCAGATTCCGGCGTATGGTTTTTTTCATATCCAGATTCCGGGCGGACTTAACGGGAGAACTGGTGGTCCGGTCCAGCTTTCCAACAAAGGAGCGTTTCAGTTCCTGTTCCATCTTTTTCGTCAGCTCTTCGGCAACCTTTCGTACGATCTCTTTTGCCAACTCCAGCACTTTGCCCTTCATCATATGCTTTAAGGTCAAAATGGTTTTTAAGAGTTCCCGGTTTGGCTCAAGTTTTTTCAGAACGTCAGGATCGGTCAGAAGTTCCGTCATATTATATTTTTCCAGCGCATGGCGCTCCATCACTTCCACGGTCTGCTTTGGAAACAGTTTTTTAACCTTCTGCAGCCAGGAGGGCACCATAAGTTTACTCTCACCCCGTCCGCCGGCGCGGTCCTCCTGCCGGATGCCCTGCTCTTCGCCGTACTCTCTGGAATACAGAAAATCAAGCGCTTCTTCCATATCCATATATTGAAGGGTATCACCCGAAAACGGAAGCTGCTGCGCGGCATATTTACCAAGGATGAGCCGCCATCTGTTTAAAAGTTCCTGTTCATCTGTCATGATCTGTCAGCCTTTCTTAGTCATGATTGGAGGGATATCCAGGCATCCAGTTCCTTTCCGTAAGCATACCAGTCGGGAGGAACCTCTTTCAGCCTCATAATATCCTTTCCGCTTCTGCCGTGGAGCGCCGCCGCCTTTTCAGCGATTCTGTCGATCTCTCTGGGCGTAAAATAGGTAAATGCCATACGCAGTTCCGGCAGAAGTTCCATAAATTCCGCGCTTTCCGTCTGCTGCAGAAAGGTATCCAGCATATTCAGGATCTGCCCGCCGATAAAAATGAGATCCCTTGCGGAAAAGAACAGCCCGCGGAAAAACAGAGCGGTTTTTTTCATCTGTTCCTTTGTGCCCTGTACATAACCGAGACAGGCGCGCTCCACCGCAGTCCCGTCCTCTCTGCCGCCGCCGTAGAGAATACCATGGATGCAGCCGTCTAAACCTGCCTGAATCTGCGTATTTTGCTGCATCTGAAGCAGTATATCAAAAAATTCTTCCTGTGCTTCTTCCTTTGTAAGCTGATAGAGCAGTTTTACGGCATCCATACATTTTCCAAGATCTTCCTCTTTCACGGTAGCCATGGATGGCAGCAGAGAGATCAGCTTTCTAATCGTAAGCTGCATCAGCAGATCAAGATCCAGTTTTGACTGATAGAGAGAACTGAGTTCCCGCATCATTTTCAGGTGGGAGAGGGCGTCTGCGAGGGAATAGAAATCGGTGTCCTGCCGTATCAGCATCTGCGCCCTGTCATAAACACTCTGAAGCTGTTCTTTTAATCCCATCTCAAAGACTTTTGTGAGAAGGATGGCACATGCCCCGGCGCCGATCTCCTTTTTCAGCTCTTCTTTTACCAGAGTGCCGGACGCCTCCTCTATGGTGGCGCCGTAAACGGAAACGTCAATCAGAGCGGCGTTTACCTGTGTGCTCCACTTATACCGCCAGATTTCCCGGATCAGATTACGGTCTTTTAGCTGCTGCAGGTTCGGGCCTTTGATCCGTCTGGCATAACAGGTATTTAAAAAAAGCATTCGGTGAAAAAAGCAGCTCTCCCTTCGATGCCTGTCGGAGGAAAACAGAGACAATGTAGCTTCCGCTTCTATCGTGGAACCGGTTTTTAAAGAAAATTGTCTGCACTGGGTTTCAAAATCCCGGACGATGGGCGGAACCATGGCCTGGTCACAGAGTTTTCCAATGGCACTGCCGGTCATGTTTTTCCGAAGAATCTGCATCGGCGTATCCGTGGCAATCGTATATTCTCCTTTGACATAGGAAGATAATACCGCATCAAAAAGCTCATAAGCGCCGGGCTGGATTTTTCCCCGCAGGGAAGAAAGGCCGTCCGCCATCTGTACGGCGCAGATTTCATCGTAGGTGGAAAGATTGCCTTCTTTTTTCCGAACTTCCTTTCCGCATCTGACTAAAAAATCAAGGACGGTCAGCCGATAGCAGTTATCGGGCTCTTCCGAAAACCGCTCCCATACCTTTTGATAAAAAGCAGGATAAGGCATACCGCTTGCATAACCGTTTAATGCATCCGTTGCTTCCATGGAATAGGGCATCAGGTAGACATTCTGATTCTGACTTTTGATTTTTTTCCGCGTTTTTCGATCTGTCTGCCGGGATTCGGAAACTTCCTGCAAAAGTACGGAAAGAGCAGGCGTATGAAAACCGCCTGTTACCGCTAAAATGCGCAGAGGGGTATCGGCGCTTTTTCTGATTTCCGACAGTTTTTCTTTCACCCCGGAGGATAACTCGGTCCCGGAAAAATTTCCTGCTGCCGTCTGCAGGATTACATCCGCCATATGGGCTTCTCTGGCGAGAGAACCCTCGTCGCGGATCACATCTTCCGGTGTATTCTCCCGGACCTGCCTGCAGTAGAGTAAAAGATCGGAAAACCAGACGTCACTGTCCTTATAAATGCCGCCGATCTCAAAATATTTTTCCCAGAATTCATCAAAACTCCGTAGATTTGCCTTTTCACACAGCCTTTTTACAAAAGCGTTTCGTGATAACAGATGATCGTCATTATAATTATTTTTTTCTTCTTTTTTCCGAAGCCCCGCTCCTTCCTTTGAAGCGGCAAGGATATTGCCATAGGAGAGATCCATAAAGGAGGCGGACAGTCCAAGTTCATCCGCGGCCTTCAGGGCGGAAAGCTCCGGCGAATAATCCAGAAAAGGGTAATAACACTTGTAGTGTTCTTTTTCTTCGGAGAGCTGTCCTGCCTTGTCATAGTAGGAATAGTAAACAGCAAAGGGAGCCTGTGTATCCTGATGCACCATAATGGGAATCAGTTCGTTTGCATTCTCAGGCCCCTCGATCAAAACCACCGAGGGACGGTATGCTTCGATTACTTTTCTGACATGAAAGGAACAGGCGGGACTGTGATGCCTGACAGGAAGCAGTACTATTTCAGCCATTTCCTTGCTTCGTAATATTTTTTCCATAACCCACCTTCTTTGCTGCTCTTGTCTTTTATAATTGTGGAGAAATATTCTCTTACTTTTCCGAGGTCGTCTCTGTTTTCTTTGGAGATGGCGCCTACCAGGTTCTGTACGAGGCAGTCCAAATCAAAGGTGCCGTCCGCGTAATAATAACCGGAGATCATGGTCTGGTAATAGACGGACACAGCCTCTGCGGTACTCATGACAGCGGAAGGCTTATCGATCCGGTGGCCGTAGGAAGAGATGCCTTCCCGCAGTTCATGGTAGGTGGATGCGAGCAGTTCCGCGGCCTCTTCATCCGGTGTCATATCGATACCGTTTTCTTTAGCCAGTTCGCCGACTTCGTTCAGGATGATCTGCTTTTCCAGGGAAACTTCCCTTACCGGCATAACCGTTTCAAAGTTAAAACGCCTTTTCAGAGCGCTGCTCATCTCGTTGACGCCCTTATCTCTGGTGTTTGCGGTACCGATCACATTGAAACCGGGTTTTGCGAATAAAAATCCGTCATCTCCGAGCTCCGGTACATTGAGCACCTTATCGCTCAACACACTGATCAGGGAGTCCTGGATTTCAGCGGGGGTTCTCGTGATTTCTTCAAAACGGGTTAAAATGCCCCGCTCCATCCCTACATAGAGAGGGGAAGGAACAAGAGCTTCCCGGCCAGGTCCCTTTGCCAACAGCAGAGCGTAGTTCCAGGAATATTTTATCATATCCTCGGTGGTACCTGCGGTGCCCTGGATCGTATTGGTGCTGACGCCGCTGATGGCAGCGGAGAGAAGTTCGGAGAGCATGGTCTTTGCCGTACCAGGTTCCCCTACCAGCATCAGTCCTCTGTTCCCTGCCAGTGTGATAATGCACCGTTCGATCAGGGCATCGTTTCCAAAATATTTTTTTCGGATGGAAATATTTTCACCCTGGTATGTAAGGGGGTTGGGGCTTCCCAGAATAAAGGTGCGGACAGCCTGCGGCGAAAGGCGCCAGTTCCCGGGCTTTTTTGCGGTGTCGGCGGCTTCAAGCGCCATAAGCTCCTTCTGATAACGTATCTCTACGGGTGGTTTAATACTCTCTTTCAAGGCTTTTCCTCCATTGTTGATAAATTGAAGATCAAACTGTAATAATTATGATATAAGTATACACACAAAAGGAGAATATTTGAATAGTAAAGGGAAAATATTTATGCTATATTGATAGAAGGAGCATTATTGTCCGCTCCGTAGTCGGAAACAGGAAAAAACAGAGAAAATTGGATTTTAACAGGAGGAAATGATATGGAGAAAAATTACACACCGACACCCCATAACGAAGCAAAATACGGGGAGATCGCAAAGACGGTACTGATGCCGGGCGATCCGCTCAGGGCGAAATTTATCGCGGAGACATGGCTGGAAAATCCGGTTTGTTTTAACAAGGTAAGAAATATGCTCGGATATACCGGAACTTATAAGGGAAAAGAAGTTTCCGTTATGGGGAGCGGTATGGGGATGCCTTCTATTGCGCTTTATTCTTATGAACTTTATCATTTCTACGGAGTGGAAAATATCATAAGAGTCGGCAGTGCGGGCGCTTTGCAGGAAGGCATGAAATTAAAAGATCTGGTGATCGCTATGGGTGCATGTACGGATTCCGCCTATGCCGGACAGCTTAACGTGCCGGGAAATTTTGCTCCGATTGCCGATTATGATCTGCTGGAAAAGGCAGTGCTTGCGGCAAGAGAGAAAAATGTCAGTGTGAAGGTAGGAAATGTCCTTTCAGCCGATGCGTTCTACAACTTTGATACCGGGCGTACAAAGAGATGGGCGGATGCGGGCGTCCTCGCGGTGGAGATGGAGTCAGCGGCGCTTTATATAAACGCGGTGCAGGCAAAGAAAAAAGCGCTCAGCCTTCTGAGTATTTCCGATCATGTGTTTACGGGAGAGGAACTGACGGCAGAAGAGCGGCAGCTTGAATTTAAGAACATGATAGAGGTAGCGCTCGAGATAGCCTGATCCGGCGTCTTTATTCAGATATATAAAAAATAAATAATATATTATCAGAAAGAAAAACTGTTATGTTATCATTAGGTATGCGGAGAGACTTTATCATATTTGTAACGGGAATATTGATGCTGGCATTGTGTCTTATATTCTGTAAACCCGGGAAAAGAACAAAATACCGTTTTATCCGTCTCTCCGCAGGAAACCTGCTGATCCATCTGATGGACGGGCTGATAACTTTTGTGAATACGCCGGATTTAAAAAGAGAATGGAATCCGCTTGTCAGAATATGGGGATTTGGCTGGGAAGCACTTTTTGCGGCAAATCTGATCGGTTTTGTTTTTATTGTGCTTGCCACCTGGTATTTCGGGAAGTATGAACATATAAGCATTCCCTCGAAGAATATGTTTGATTATTATATGAAACTGTTTTACGGGGAAAACTATAAACCCATCTGGGTACTGTATAAGCACTCCAAAAACTGGAAATCCCAGTTTGCGCTGATCGGGTATGCCTGTTACTGGGGGGTTACGATCGGAGCGCTGTTTCCTGTGATCGGATGGATATGGGATATGCTGGATGTGGATATACCCTGGTGGCACAGCGCGTACTTAAGTATGGGAGTGGGTGTTGTCATCGCACTTTATCAGTGCTGTGTCTGGACAAGAGAAGGGTATCTGAAGGGGAGAGAATGAAAAACAGGAGCATTTTATGTTCCTCCCGGCGTCCGATAATGTGAAGAAAATGGCATTGTTTCTCTTACCATAAGTTCTTTAGCGGCTCCGGCAGATACAAAAACAGTTCAAACACATGGCCGGCGGAAGTTACTTCAAGGCTGCCCTGATATTGTTTTACAATTTCCTCCATACTGCGAAGTCCATAGCCATGGTTTGCGGAATCGGATTTTGTGGTGGAGGGAAGGGGGCTTCCCGTGTTTAATAACAGCGAGGCGGGATTTTTTACGGACAGCGCTAGAATTCCTTTCTGATGGCAGGCAGTTATTTCGATAAAACGCTTTTCCTTTGGAAAAGTACAACAGCTCTCTATGGCATTGTCCAAAGCATTGGCAAACAGAACGCAGATATCAGCGCTCTGAAAGGGGAGCTGCTCAGGGATATCCAGTTTCAGGCGCAGCGAAATATTCTCCTCCCGCATCAGAGGCTCTTTTACGGACAAGACGGCATTCACCGTCTGATCACCGCAGTAATCCATTTTCTGTGTCAGTCCGGGACTTTCCAGGAGATGGGTAATATAATTTTCTTTCTCTTCCGGGGGAAGATACAGGATCGTGTGCAGATGGTTGGAGAGATCATGCTTCAGGCGCCGGATCTCAAAATGCTGTTGTTTCATGGAGTCATAGTAATTCCGGTTCATCTCCGCATGGAGGCTCTGCCTTTCCAGCTTTTGCTGTCTTGATAAAACGGCGATTGCCCAAAGAAGCCCGATAAAGGAAAGCAGGGAGAGAAAAAGCAGGGTACTGTACAGGCATAAAAGCCAGCGGGGCTCCCGGGATTCGATGGGAGGAATCAGGACGATACTGAAAACGATGCCGCTCGGGGCAAGTGTCAGAAACAGCATCAGACGCCAAAGAGAATTTCCCAGTTCCGTCTCTCTCTCAGGTCCCTTAAAGCGTACAAGCAGATAAAGCAATACGGAAAAAAGGGAGCGCAGCAGAACCATACTGCTGATGGTACCATAAGTTTTCAGGATATTGTCAAGGAATGCGTTCCATGCAAATACGGTGCTGGCAAGCATCAGGGAGACAGCGAATTTTTTTGCCCGGCTGTCGGTGCAGGCGTATTGGATTCCTGCAAGGTAAACAAGAAAAGTCGGGGGAAGATTGTCCCAGTCCCCGATAAAAATGATCATGGAGACCATCAGAAAACTGATAAAAATCAGGACTAAATGGGCGAAAAAAGACCTTTTTACCGAAAAAAGCCTTCTGATCATAAGGTAATGAAAAATGACGGCAGGTATCTCAAAAAATAGAACAAGCATGCGGACTCTCCTAAATTCAGTCTTTCCGGCATGTTTCATGAAGGCCGGCAGAATAAGCGGATAAAAGCGCTTTTGCCAGTTTTTCCGAAACTTCTTTTTTGCAGCTCCTGCTGACAGGGAGCTTTTCACAGGCGGGATTGTCTATCACCACATAATCTTTTCCCAGAAAAGTCACCTTATCACTGTTTACAAGATATCGTTGATGGATGCGGATAAAGTTTTTCTGCAGCTGCTGTTCTATCTCATGTAATCTGCCGTAAAAAGTATAGTTCTTTACGGCGGTGACAAGGTTGATATACCTGCGGTCGCTGTAAAAGTACAGAATATCGCTGCAGGGAAGGCGGTAGATGCCGTCCGTGTTTTTCAGTACAAAATACTGTTTGTCCTGCGCCGAAAGTGCCTTTTTCGCGCGCAGCAGGACCTCTTTCAGTCTTTCGGAGGATGCCGGTTTTACCAGATAATCCAGTGCATCCACCTGATAGCCGTCAAACACATAATCCGTATATCCGGTGACAAAGACAAGCAGAAGGCTGCTGCCGGAAAGCCGTATCTTTTTAGCCGCATCCATTCCGTTTTCTTTTCCCATCTCCACATCCAGAAACAGAAGGTCCACTTCGCCGGGATGGGCAGTGATCCAGTTTGTGCAGGTTTGCCCGTTTGAAAATTCATAGACAATCTCATCTTCCGTTTCATCCATAATCTTTTCAAGCTGTATTCGGAGCGCGTCCCTTGCGCTCTCTTCATCGTCACAGATTGCGATACGAAGCATTTCTGGTATGGTTCCTTTCCGGTTTTGTTTTATCCGGCGGTCGGAATGCAAAGCAAAATATGCCTCCTGCGTACGCCGGATCCGTATTTATTATGCAATATTTTCAGGATATTTAGCAAGTATCTGTCCATATTTCCATTTCCAAACTTTACACGGTACGTACCGAACTTTACATTTTTCGCAAAAGCATTCCGAATATGACACGAAACGAGCAAAACTTGACAGAGCAAAATCCGGCTGCAGGAGAATTTGATAAACTGACATCAGAATATTTTATAACAAAATTCGGAGAGGAGATTTATTATGCTGGAAGTTAAAAATCTGTACAAATCATATGAAACATCCAAAACCCGTTATCCTGTTTTAAAGGGCGTCAGTTTCCATGTGGAACAGGGGGAGTTTGTAGCCGTCATGGGATCATCAGGTTCAGGCAAGAGTACGCTGCTGAACTGTATTTCCTGTTATATTCCCTATGAGAAAGGAAATATCCTGCTGGGAGAACAGGACCTGGGGGTACTGGATAAAGAGGGACTGGCAAAAGTCAGAAATGAAAAACTCGGTTTTGTATTCCAGGATTTTATGCTGCTTGACGGGCTCTCTGTCAAAGAGAATATTCTGATCCCCAGAATTATCCGGGAAAAAGCGGATAAACAGGCGGAGGATTATGCGGATCAATTGATGGTACTGTTCGGGATTACCCATATAAAGGATAAATATCCCGCCGATATCTCCGGCGGGGAAAGGCAGAGAACCGCCGTGGCAAGAAGCCTGATCAATAATCCGCTGCTTATTTTAGCAGATGAGCCGACCGGAAACCTGGACAGCAAATCGAGCCGGGCGGTAATAGAAGCTTTTGAAAAAGCAAAAACGGAAATGAACTCTACTATTTTGATGGTGACGCATGACAGTTTTTCCGCGTCTTTTTGCGACAGAGTTATTTTATTAAAGGATGGCATGATTTATAAGCAGCTTGACAGGATCGGAAGCCAAAACAGCTTTCAGGGCTATCTGCTGGATACGATCAAGGAGATGGGTGAAGCGGATCAGGCGGGATAAGGAAAAGTCTTTTATGTAAGATGGAGAGAAAGTGAGGCGGACAAAATGACAATGAAAGAATTAGAAAAGAGATTGAGAAAGCAGGATTACCAACAGGCGAAACTGTATCTGTTCTGCAATTTTATTTCCCTGATGCTGATCACGGCTTACAGTATAATGATGCTGGCGCCTACGGTACTGGAGGTATTGCCGGAGGGCGGGGATTCCAGAAAACAGATGGTGGCGATCTTTGTTCTGGCAGCAGTGGGGTGCGTGGTGTTTACAATATATGCTACCGCGCTGTTTTTCCGCAAAAAATCCGGGCAGGTGGGAATATTAATGGCGCTGGGCGCATCGAAAAGACAGCTTGCACCGATGCTCTACCGGGAAATCCTTATCCTGGGGTTTTTATCTTCCGTCTGCGGCGTGGCGGCGGGGTTTCCGTTTGTGGCGCTGATCTGGAACGGTTTTCGCCTGCTGATCGTGGACAGTGAAGAGATGGTTCTGAATATCAGGATGGAATGCCTGAAGATTCCGCTTATCTTTCTGGTGCTGGTAATTCTTCTCGCCTGCCTGACGGCAAAACGCTACCTGAAAAGAACGGATATTCTTGATACGATCCGGGAAGAACATAAAAATGAGCCGATCAAAGAACTGGGAAAGTGGTGCGGGCCGGCAGGTATTGTGATCTTGTTTGCAGGCGCTATTGCCGGTTATTATGCGCAGGGAGTTTATATGAGCCTTACGCAATCGTACGGTGGAGCATGGCTGAATCTGTTTTATGTACCGGTGTTTATCGGTTTATATATGATCCTGCTCCATACGGTGGTGCATGGCTGGTTTTTCCGCAAAAAGGCTTTCGATAAAAATCTGGTATCCCGCAGTATGATGAAGTTTCAGGGAAAACAGACCGTGAATAATCTGCTTGTGTCAACGCTGCTGCTTGCGGGGGCGTGTTTTGCGGCCTTTTATGTGCCGATGATGGCATCCGGAAATTTTATGAATGTCAGGAATCGTCCTTTTGATTATCTGTATCATTACAGGGCGGACCAGAAAGTGCCGGGCAGGGAGGAGGCGGAGAAGATGGCATCGGAATACGGAGTATCTTTAAAGGACTGGCATGAGGCGCCCTATCTTTCTCTGGGCATGGACGGTATGAAGTACAAAGAAGACGGAAACAGATTTTACTATGAGTATGAAGAGCTTAAGTCAGAGGGAAAGTTTTTTTCGGAAAAAGGTTTTCAGGAACTGACCGGGATAACCGTAGCGGTGGAAGCGGGCACTTATCTTGCCGTCAGCGATGACGGGAACAGTATCTATTCACGTCAGCTTACTACGGACAGTACGCTTTTGACGAATATGGTCACAAGAAAGACATTGGGGGTTCGTTTTGCGGGCTATGTATGTTATGAATTTCTGGTGGATGCGACAGGATATTATGTGCTGAATGATGCGGATTATGAAATGATAGCGGAAGGGAATACGGGGGAATGGAGCGGAAAAATGGCGGTGTTTAATGCGGCGGGAGAGGATAATTACCGGTTTGCCGATCGATTTTTTAACACGCTGGTATCTTCTTTTGACGAGAGCTGCGAGATGCCCAGCTACTATGACAGAGTACAGAAAATATCGGAAAATGAGAAGGGAGATGTATACTGGGGAGATACACAGGATATGGGACAGATCAGTTTTGACCGGCCGGACAGTACGGAATTCCGGCAATTCTGGAGGTATATGCCCAAATTCCGCATCATGGATAAAAATGATTTCATACGTACCTACGCCGTATTTTTGATGGTATTTATTTTTATTTTCCTGATCTGTCTTACGGCGGCCTGTGTGATCTGTTATACCAGATGCCAGACGATTGCCATTTATAACCGCTATGTGTTTGATGATTTGAGAAAGCTCGGGGCAACGCCTGCCTTTTTAAAACAGGAAGTAAAAAGACAGTGCCGCACGGTAATCCGCACGCCGTCAATCATCGGGATTCTGACAATGACGCTGTTGTATACGATGATTATGTATGCCAATGACGGAAAGATCATCATAAGTGAATTACTCGCGTTTGGGATATGCGGCGTGTTGATTCTGCTGATCATCCTGTTATTGTACGTGGTTTACCGCAGGACGGTATGTACACTGGTGAAAGAACTTGAGATAGAAGGATAAAATATGGTAAGCGGCAGATACGGAAGGTATTTGCCGCTTTGGTGTATTGTCAATGGTTGTGCTGAAAGGCATGCATTTTTTTCAGTAAATTCAGCAGAGGCTTATATAAAACCAGCGTTATAACAAAATTTCCGCCGCAGTGCAGAAGGTCAAACAAAATCCCGTTTGTCCAGTAGACAAAAGCTGCCGCCGGTCCGCCGGATATCAGATAGGGAATGGCGCACAGGGCGCCGAAGGATAAACCGAATGCGCCGGAGATAACCGCCCAGAGAAGGGCGGAGTCCGTTTTCTGAAAAGCCAGTACGATCAGGGCAAAAATGGACCAGATATACAGATAGCTTACCCACCATATGCCGAAGCCAAAGACGATTCCTTCCAGCAGGGCAAAGGCATAAATAATGGGAAAGACCTGTTTTTTATAGGTCAGAGTGTAGAGGATAATCAGGGTGGTAACCGGCTCAATATTGGGCAGGAAGGACATGCCGAGCTGCCCGATCAGCAAAATGGCGGTAAGAAGCCCCATTGTCACAATATCAATAATTTTTTCCGAAGGATTGTTGTGTTTCATAGTATGTAGCTCAGTATCCGATTGTGAGAGTCAGTTCGTATTTTTCGCCGTCTGCGATAGGTGTCTGGTCCGCGGAAGTGCCCAGTTTTTCATTGTCTTTTGTGATGCACCACCACTCCTGGTTGGATTCATCGGCAGTTTCGCCGTCCACCGTTGTGATAAACATCCCGTAAGCCCCCTCTTCGCCGGAAACGAGTCCTTCGTCCGCAAGCACTTCTCCGAGGTATTCCCGGTCCGTACCGTACTCAAAGGTATTCAGGGATGCATCTTTGTGGATAACTTCTACGGTGATAGTTTTTGATCCTTTTAAAACGTCCTGCCTTGTAAACCGGTAGATACCAAAGAACAGGGCGATCACAGCCAGCAGCGCGATCAGGGAAATAATAATCTTTTTTGTGTTTTTTTGTTCTGTTTTCATGAAATCCTCCTTCATCCAATAAAAAAACTGCCGGGAAATTTCCGGGCAGCCTGAAAATGTTTGAGAAGCAATCCTGCGGCAACTCAAATTATCGCTTTACCATACATCATCCCTCGTAATGCATGATCTTACCCGAACAGGCAGGTCTTCTGACTAAGGCATCTTTGCACAGAGCCGCCTTCCCGGTTTTCCGGTGGCATATCGGCCTGCACTCCACCCATACAGCGGCGTGACCGTGAAGCGTAACTTACTTCCCTATTCTCCCTTGCGGGCACCTGTTCTTATGAAACCGTATCATATGATAAATTATTTTATAATAAAATTCAAGTTATTTTGAAGATCCTTTTACAGATTATCAAATACCTTTGTCTCTTTTTCAAGTTCTATCACAACCTGCTGGTTGACACCCATGCGCTGTGTGATATCTTCCATCTCACCGACAAGGATTCTGGTATTGTCAGCCACACCGATAATACCGCCCGCACCTTCATCGATTGCATTTGTAATGGTTTCGATGGAATCCGCAATGCCGGACATGGAGCCTTTTAAGCTTTCCGTCTGTTCCTGAAATGCATCCATGGCACGGCGGATATAGGCAGCGTCCTCTTTATAATGGCTGCCGGACTGAATAAATGCCTGAAATTCGGTAAGGACGGCTTGGTTCATATAATCGATCAGATGCTGCGCATTTTCCGCAAGGTTGTATACGGCGGATGTGACGCCGCTGTTGATCGCCTGTATCCGGCTGGCGGTTTCCTTGCTGGAAGCGGCAAGGGCGCTCACCTCCTCGGCTACAATCGAAAACCCTCTTCCTGCGGGACCGGCATTGGCGGCTTCTATCGAAGCGTTCAGGGAGATCAGCCGTGTCTGGTTGGCGATGGAAAGTATTTCGCCCGTAAGGGTTTCAATCTGATCCACGCTCCTGCTTTTTTCGATCGCATCATTCAGAGTGCGCAGAATTTCTTCTGCTTTGGAACGGGTGGTATCCGCACTGTTTTGAGCGGACTGCTGCATGGCGTCCGCGCGGGCGTTCATCTGAATGGTATAATCAGTGATCGAACCGCATTCTTCCGCGATATTCTGAACATCCTGCGTCACACATTTTGCGTTGTCATTGATGGTTGATACATTACCTGCCACTTCCTGAATGGTTGCGGAGAGCTGCTGGGCAAGGGCAGAGAGGCCTTCCGCGTTTCCCCGGGATGCCCGGGTACTGCTTAAAACTTCTTCGGTCATGTTGTTGATGCGCCCGGAACTGTCCTGGATCGTATTCAGGATATTTTTGATCGGTATTACAACGTTATTGGTAATCAGTTTCAGGTCCGTAAAAACCAGTGAGATACAGGCGATAACCGCGGCAGCAGCCACTACCAGGGATATGATATACACAACGGTAAGGCGTGTTCTCGCCCTGGCGGTCTGTTCGCTGATGGAAGTGTTCAGGGCGTCCATATCACGTTCCATTGCCTCGGCATAGGACGCCACATCTCCGTTGGCAAGCGCATAGGCATCCTGAGTCTTATGGCTTGCGCTGGCACAGACCAGGCGGACCAGGGCATGTTTGAATGAGGCATAGTCGGATAAGAGTGCTTCATACTGCGCCTGATCATTTGATATAATATGGTATTCATATTCCGCAAGCATATGGTCCAGAAGGGCTTCTTCTTCTTTGATCTGCTGAACAAGCACGATCATCGTATCATAATCTGTGGCAACGATATGGCTTAGTGCCATTTTATGGATATTCATGGAAGACTGGCTGATCTCCGCCAGCCGGCTCTTGCCGTCCATATAGTTGTCAGCGATATTGGCGGCGCTCGAATTTACGTTGTGAATATTGATAATGGAAAGGATATTGGACAACAGTGCCACAATCCCCAAAAGAGCGATCGGTAAGATCAAACGCTGTTTTAAACTGATATCTTTCATGATCGGATACTCCTTTAAAATCTGATATTAATACCCGGTTTGCCGGCGAATCGAAGAATAAATATTCCGTATATTATGGGGCGGTAATGCCTTCCACCATGATATCAAGCCTTTCCTGAAGGCTTTTGCCGGATGGATTTCCGGAAAGGATATCTGCGGTAAAAGTACTTACGGGATCCCAGTAATTCCCCCCGATACGCTGCAGGCAGGAGTACTCCGACTGTTCTAACAGTGCGGTGATAGCGGGGGCGCTTTGTACTTCTTCGGATGCGGCCGCATTCATATTGGATGGCCCCTGTCCGCGAAGGGTAAAGCGAAGTTTCTGGTTTTCTTCATTTGCGATACACTCCGCCAGTTTTGATGCCCATTCCCAGTTTTCGGAATAAGCATTTACGCCGATCAGTTTATAGCCGGAGAACGATGCCATCTGGACCTGCCGCCCGGCGCAGGTATAAGAAGGGAGTTTTGCGGCGCCGAAATTTTTGCCCCATGCCTGTTCCACGGCCACCGCATTCCATACGCCGTTGATTCCCGCGATAATCGTATGATTTTTTACGCCGTCGACAAATCCGGCGTCATCGGTACTCATGAAACCCGGATGGAGAGCCATGTTCTGCATGGATCTTGCCACATCGATTCCTTTGATATCTCCTTCCGTGCTGTTCCAGGTACAGAAATTGGTGATTCCGTCATCGTTTAATCCTACCGTGAGCCCGGTATTTCCAAAAAGGGAATAAACATACCACCCTGAAGACCATTCCATGGAAACTTTTTTCTCATGTTCCGCAGCAATCTCAAGCATCCGGTCAAAAGACGCAATATCCTGTTCTGAAAAATACTGCTTATTATAATATAGAAAATAACCATTGTCCGCAGTAAGCGGCAGGGCATAAAGCGTATCGTTTACGGATGCCGCCAGGACGGCTTCGGGCAGATTGGAACTTTTGATAACGTCCGCATTTTCTACGGGTTCCAGTGCGCCGGCGGCTACTAAAGTGTTTAACTGATCATCCGCAAAGGCAAATACATCCGCGCCGTTTTCCAGATCCGCCATCAGTGCGTCCATACAGTGGCTTTCACTCTGCGGTTCATATGTAATCTGAAATTCTGCCTGCCCCTGATATTGGGTTTCAAATCCGTCAATAATTTGACGTAGCAATTCTTCGTCTTCCTCGGCGCCCCATACGGTCAGACTGACTGTGCCGGAATCGGAAACCTGTTCATCTTCCGGAGCATCAGGGCTGTTGTTTTGGCATCCGGTTAGGAGTATTGTCAACAAAAGTGCCGGGAGCCATATGTTGCTTTTTTTCTTCATAACTCTCTCTCCACTCCATGTAAATTTTAGCAATTTATATTAACATTTTTTTAGCCTTTTTACAATCGGTTTTCGGGTTCAGGACATACTTTACATTAATTTTTTATCTCATAAAAGTATGCGAAAAAATTGGTAAAAAAAAGTTGTTGACAATATGATATCAAAATGATATCATCCATATATCAAATAAAATTTATACGGGAGGTGCTGTATGGAAGAGAAAGTTTTACGGAAGAAAAAGAATGGAATGACGATGCTCATATTGTTTACATTGCTCTATATTGCGGCGATTGCAATGATCATCTGCGGTGCAAGTACGGATAGGGGAATACTGATTGCAGCAGGCGTTATTTATGCGGCGCTGGGCTGGATCCCTTATTGCGGGCTTTGTGTGTTAAAACCTCAGGAAGCGGTTGTGCTGACGCTGTTCGGAAAATATATCGGCAGTTTGAAAGGAGAGGGATTTTACTGTGTTAATCCTTTTTGCTCCGAGGTAAATCCGGCGGCGGAGACCAAATTAAACCAGAGCGGCGATGTCAAAGCCGGCACGGGAAAGATGATGCAGTTAGGATCACTGGAAAGCATCAATATCAATCGAAGGGGTGGTTCCGTCGATAAAAAGATTTCTCTGAAAATTATGACATTGAATAACAACCGCCAGAAGATCAACGACTGTCTGGGAAATCCCATTGAGATCGGTATTGCGGTTATGTGGAGAGTTACGGATACGGCGAAAGCGGTATTTAACGTAGATAACTACAAGGAGTATTTATCTTTGCAGTGTGACAGCGCCCTGCGCAATATTGTCCGTATGTATCCTTATGATGTGGCGGAAAATGTGGATACCACAGGTGACGGTATAGCGGATGACGGAAGCCTTCGGGGTTCCAGCGAAGTGGTGGCGGAGCGTATCAGGCAGGAGATCCAGAGTAAAGTCCGCGAGGCGGGACTTGAAATTATCGAGGCGAGAATAACTTACCTTGCTTATGCGCCGGAGATTGCGGCGGCGATGCTGCAAAGACAGCAGGCATCCGCAGTCATCGATGCCAGAAGGCTGATTGTGGATGGCGCCGTTGGTATGGTGGAGATGGCGCTTCACCGCCTGTCGGAAAGGGAAGTGGTTGAGCTTGATGAGGAGAGAAAAGCCGCGATGGTCTCGAACCTCCTGGTGGTACTTTGCGGAAATAAGGATGCCCAGCCTATCGTAAATTCAGGAAGTTTGTATTAACATATGGCGGATAACAGCAAGAAACAGGTGCCGCTCAGATTGTCCGCAAAATTATATGATGCCATTGCAGCCTGGGCAGAGGATGATTTTCGATCTGTAAATGGTCAGATAGAATATTTGCTGACAGAGTGTGTCCGCCAGCGGAAGAAAAACGGAAGGCCCGTACCCCATGAACTGGATGTGCCGCCGGAACTTGATATTGAGTAGATTGTGATGATATTTAAGAATAAAAGTGAATAGGAAAGAATGAGAAGGGCAGAGATGAAACGAATGATAATGGTTTTCATCTCTGTCTTTCTTATTCCGTTAATATAACGGTTGCAGTATAAAGTTTCTGAATATATACTGGAAACAGGATCAATAATAACGGACGGATGGCATAAAGAGGAGGAAAGATACATGGGAATAGCAGCAGCGTTTATGGTGCCTCACCCGCCGCTCATTGTACCTGAGATCGGCAGGGGAGAAGAGAAAAAAATTGTACAAACGATCGATGCATACAGGGAAGCTGCAGAGCGTATAAAAGCGTGCGGGCCAAATACCATTGTGATTCTCTCGCCTCACCAGACCATGTATGCGGATTATTTCCATATCTCTCCAGGAAAAGAGGCAAAGGGAGACTTTGGGAATTTCAGGGCAAAAGATGTCAGATTTGAGGTCTCCTATGATACGGAATTTGTGGAAGAGTTATGCAGACTGGCAGCAGAGCGTAATCTGCCCGCGGGGACAATGGGGGAGCGCGAGAGGAAACTGGATCACGGGACGATGGTGCCCTTATATTTTATCGATCAGTTTTACCGCGGATACCGGACAGTGAGGATCGGACTTTCAGGGCTGCCCCTTGTAAAGCATTATGAACTGGGAGAATGTATAAAAGAGGCGGCGGATCGTCTTGGCAGGAAAACAGTGGTAATTGCCAGCGGAGATCTGTCCCATAAATTAAAGGAAGACGGTCCCTATGGATACCAGGAGGAGGGACCTGTGTATGACAGACAGATTATGGAAGTCATGGGAACGGGAAATTTTTCCGAACTGTTCGGTTTTTCCGAAAAATTTTGCGAAAAGGCGGGGGAATGCGGGCATCGTTCTTTTGCTGTTATGGCGGGAGCCTTTGATAAGATGAAAGTAAAAGCTGAGAAGCTTTCTTATGAGGGACCTTTCGGGGTGGGGTATGGAATCTGTGCTTATGAGCCCCTTAGGGCAGACGCCGGGAGGAATTTCGGGGAACAGTTTAAGGAAAAAGAAAGAAGGAGACTTGAGAGCTTGCGGGAGAAGGAAGATGTATATGTAAAGCTTGCCCGCAGAACCATTGAGAAGTATATTATTTCAGGAAGAAAGCCGTATCCCGGGGAGGATCTGCCGGAAAAGATGAAAATGGAGATGCCGGAGGAGATGTTTAAGCGCCGGGCGGGGGTTTTTGTTTCTATCAAGAAGGATGGGCAGCTTCGGGGATGCATCGGAACGATTCAGGCGGTGCAGAGTTGTATGGCGGAGGAAATTGTAGAAAACGCGATCAGTGCCGCGGTGCGTGATCCCAGATTTTCACCGATAGAACCGGAGGAGCTGGAATATCTGGTGATCAGTGTGGATGTGCTCGGGGATACGGAGAAGATAGCTTCGCCAGGGGAACTGGATACGGAGCGCTACGGCGTGATCGTGACGAAAGGGAGAAAAAGAGGACTGCTTCTGCCGAATCTGGAAGGCATAGATACGGTGGAAGAACAGATTGCGATCGCGAAACAGAAAGCCGGGATCGGACCTTATGAAGCGGTGGAACTGGAAAGGTTTGAAGTGGTCAGACATCATTGAGATCTGTTTGCCGGTGATAAATTTTTATAAGCGGGGTTGGGAGATGGAAAAAATCTGTCAGGTATGTATGCATCATTGCAGGTTAAAGCCGGGACAGTGGGGAGTCTGCAGGGCGAGAAAAAACGAAGAGGGGGAGATTGTCTGTAAAAATTATGGGCAGGTCTCTTCTCTTGCTCTTGATCCGATTGAAAAGAAGCCGTTAAGGCGGTTTTTTCCGGGAAGCAAAATACTTTCTGTCGGAAGCTTCGGATGCAATCTGCGCTGTCCTTTTTGTCAGAATTATGAGATTTCCATGGTGAGGCCGGAAATGTCGGCGGATTCGTATTTATCTGCGCGGGAGCTTGCCGAAATTGCGGGAAAATGCCGGGAAAAAGGAAATATCGGGGTGGCGTTTACCTATAACGAACCCCTTGTCGGATGGGAATATGTACTGGATACGGCGAAGCTAGTGAGGAAGGCGGACATGAAGAATGTACTGGTGACCAACGGAACGGTTTCACCGGTAATACTGGAGGAGCTTCTGCCGTATATCGATGCGATGAATATTGATCTGAAAGGATTTCGGGAAGAATATTATAAAAAGCTGGGCGGCAGCCTGTCAGCCGTAAAGGAATTTATTGTCCGGGCGGCGGCTAAATGCCATGTGGAGATTACGACACTGATCGTGCCTGGAGAAAATGACAGCGTGCGGGAAATGGAGGAGGAGGCATGCTGGATTGCCTCCGTAAAGAAAGAGATTCCTCTGCATATCAGCCGCTTTTTTCCCCGCTACCGGATGGAAGATGCCGCCGCGACGAAGGTGGAGAGCGTTTATAAACTTGCGGATACGGCGGGAAAGCATCTGGAATATGTTTATACGGGGAACTGCTGAAATGTTTTATGTATAACGGATTTTCAGGATATCATTGTGAAATCTACATAGAAAAACCGCAAAAAAGGCGTAAAAATAGAATTATTTGTTATGGAATCCGTAAAAAAAGAATGGTATACTCTATGGTAGACACTTGAGACGAAAGAAGAATGAAAAGGCTGCTTATGCGGCGGAATGAGAGGAAAGATGGCGAAAGTAATAGCAGTTGCAAACCAGAAAGGCGGCGTAGGGAAAACAACGACTTCCATTAATTTAACGGCAGCCCTTGCCAAGCAGGGGAAAAAAGTTTTACTGATCGATGCCGATCCCCAGGGAAATGCTACCAGCGGATATGGTGTTAATAAAAATGAACTGGAAAATACAATATATGAGTTGATGCTTGGCGAGTGCTCTATCGGCGAGTGCCTGCTGACAGATGTGATTCCGGGTGTTTCTCTGATCCCGGCAAACGTAAATCTGGCGGCGGTTGAGATCGAACTGATCGACGCGGAAAAGAAAGAATTTATTTTGAGAAACGAGATCGATTATATCAGGGAGCAGTACGATTACATTATGATAGACTGTCCGCCCTCCTTAAGTATTTTAACTGTGAATGCGATGGTGACTGCGGATACCGTGCTTGTGCCGATTCAGTGTGAATATTATGCCTTGGAGGGGCTCAGCCAGTTGATTTATACGGTGAATCTTGTCAGGGAGCGGTTAAATCCGGTTCTGGATATCGAGGGGGTTGTGTTTACGATGTACGATGCCCGGACAAACCTGTCCATGCAGGTGGTGGAAAATGTCAAAAGCAATCTGACGCAGCATATTTTTGAAACCGCAATCCCAAGAAATATCCGGCTGGCGGAAGCGCCGAGCCATGGCGTTCCGATTAATATGTATGATGAGAAATCAGCGGGTGCGGAAGCCTATGCGAGACTGGCGCAGGAGATTATCGAAAAATAATCGGGCAGGTTTGAGCGGCATGGCTAAGGCGGTTTAAAAACAGGGCTTAGCCGATTCAGGGAAACAATCAGAAAAGGATCAGAAGAAAAAGAATGGGGGCAATATGGCGGCAAAAGGAGCGAAAGGATTAGGAAAAGGGTTGGATGCGCTGATACCGGGTGCACAGATTCCGAGGAAGACAAAAGAGGAGGCTGTTGAAAGTGCCGAAGACAAAGGGCAGGAGAAACTTGTAAAGATTACGAAGGTGGAGCCCAACAGGGAACAGCCGAGAAAGAACTTTGATGAGGATGCCCTGCAGGAACTTGCGGATTCCATAAAACAGTTCGGCCTGCTACAGCCGATTTTAGTGCAGGACCGGCAGACTTACTATGAGATCATAGCAGGTGAGAGAAGGTGGCGGGCGGCAAAGCTTGCCGGTCTGAAAGAGGTACCGGTGATCGTTAAAAGTTTTTCGGAGCAGGAGATAGTTGAGATATCCCTGATCGAAAACATCCAGCGGGAAGACCTGAATCCGATCGAGGAAGCGCTTGCGTATAAACGGCTTTTGACGGAATTTCACCTGACACAGGATGAAGTGGCGGAGCGGGTGTCAAAGAGCAGGACAACGGTGACAAATTCCATGCGTCTTTTAAAGCTGGATGAGAGAGTGCAGCAGATGATCATTGATGATATGATCACCACCGGACATGCCCGGGCACTGATCGGGATTGAAGATAAAAATATGCAGTACGAGCTGGCGCAGAAGATTTTCGATGAAAAACTGAATGTGCGCGAGGTGGAGAAGCTGGTTAAGAATATCCAGAGCCCGAAGCCGAAGAAGGAACCCAAAAAGATCAATGAGAGTCTGGAACTTGTATACAGAGATATCGAAGAGCGGCTGAAGCAGTCGCTTGGCACAAAAGTGTCTATTCAGTCGAAGGATAACGGAGCGGGAAAGGTTGAGATCGAATTTTTCAGCCATGAGGAACTGGAGAGGATCACAGAATTTTTTATGAAAATCAGATCTGAAAAATAGTATAAAAACACAAAGGAGAAACGGATGAACAGTGAGTTTTTGACAATGATCGGCTTAGGCGGCATAGATATTGGTTATATTTTAGTCGGCATCACGGCGGTGCTTCTCATTCTCCTGATCATGCTGATTGTGCTGATTGTAAAATATACCAAAGTAAAAAAACGCTATGACAGGTTTATGCGCGGAAAGAACGCATCCAGTCTGGAGGAAAATATACGCGGCGTTTTCGAGGACATGAAGATGCTGAAAAATAATGTGGAGAAAAATAAGAAGGATCTCCGTATGTTAAACAAAAATATGGAGAGGACCTTCCAGAAAATGGGTATTGTAAAATATGATGCCTTTAATACGATGGGCGGACAGTTATCCTTCTCGCTCGCCCTGCTGGATGGCAACGATGACGGTTTTATCATCAATTCGGTCCACAGCAGTGAGGGATGTTATTCCTATACGAAGGAAATAAAAGGTGGTACAAGCAGTATTACTCTTGGGCAGGAGGAACAGAGGGCGCTGGATGAAGCCATCGGATAATGAGTCAGGAAAACAAATATAATAAAAAAAACAGAAACGTTCATATTATATAAAGAACGTGCCTGGAAAAGAGGAGCATTATGATCGATATTAAATTTTTAAGAGAAAATCCGGAAATAGTAAAGGAAAATATCAGGAAGAAATTTCAGGATAAGAAGCTTCCTATGGTAGACGAGGTGATTGCGCTCGATGCTGACAGAAGAAAGGCACAGCAGGAGGCGGACGAGCTGAAAGCGGCAAAAAATAAGATTGCTAAACAGATCGGCGCACTGATGGGGCAGGGGAAAAAGCAGGAGGCGGAAGAGAAAAAGAAAGAAGTCGCCGTCAATGCGGCGCGCCTTGCGGAACTTGAGAAAAAACAGGCGGAGCTGGAAGAAAAAGTAAATAATATCATGATGGTTATCCCGAATATTATTGATCCTTCCGTACCTGTCGGAAAAGATGATTCCGAGAATGTGGAAGTTCAGAAATACGGGGAACCTGTTGTACCTGATTTTGAGATCCCCTATCATACGGAGATTATGGAAAAGGTGAAAGGTATCGATCTGGATGCGGCGCGGAAAGTGGCGGGAAATGGTTTCTATTACCTGATGGGCGATATCGCAAGGCTGCATTCCGCAGTGCTTTCCTATGCCAGGGACTTTATGATCGGCAGAGGATTTACCTACTGTATTCCGCCCTATATGATTCACGGCAATGTGGTTTCGGGTGTTATGAGTTTTCCGGAGATGGACGCCATGATGTATAAGATTGAGGGAGAAGATCTGTACCTGATCGGCACCTCGGAGCATTCCATGATCGGAAAATTTATCGATACCATGATACCGGAAGGGGAACTGCCTCAGACACTGACCAGCTACTCCCCCTGTTTCCGGAAGGAAAAAGGCGCACATGGACTGGAAGAGAGAGGTGTATACAGGATTCACCAGTTTGAAAAACAGGAGATGATCGTAGTCTGCAGACCGGAGGAATCTCCGATGTGGTTTGAAAAACTCTGGCAGAACACGGTGGATTTATTCCGCTCTCTGGATATACCGGTGCGGACCATCGAATGCTGCTCAGGCGATCTGGCGGATCTGAAAGTAAAATCCTTTGATGTGGAAGCCTGGTCTCCAAGACAGAAAAAATATTTTGAAGTAGGAAGCTGCTCCAATCTCGGCGATGCCCAGGCAAGAAGGCTGAAGATCCGCGTCAAAGGCAGTGACGGAAACAAGTATTTTGCACATACATTAAATAACACCGTGGTAGCACCTCCCAGAATGCTGATTGCCTTCCTCGAAAACAATCTGCAGGCGGACGGCAGCATCAAAATACCGGAAGTACTAAGGCCTTACATGGGCGGGCAGGAAATCATTTCCTGATATTCGGATAAAAACAGGTGAACAACAAATAAAGGAGGTAAAATCTTTGCATAAGTATTTACGTGCCATCGGTTTCAGTAAAATACAAACACCGAAGCAGATGCATGATCTGATTATGGATGTGATTCAGAGTGCGGACAAAAGAAGCTACACTTCAAATTCCGAGACGACGATGCTGGCGGAATTCAGCAAAGATTTTGCTGACCGGATCGGCATTACGGTCTGCGGTGAATTTGATGATAAGGATGAATTTACCTTTGAGTACAGCTTTCCGTATTTTCGCGGAGACGGTATTTCCACGGAGGAGGATATCTCTGTGGAACGACATGCCGAGAAAGAATCCTATGCGGGTGTCTGTAATGATATGCGGGTGGGAGTTTCTCTGATCTTCTATCTGCAGAATATGATGGACTATGCTAAAATCAAGTATGGCAACAGGCTGCCGATCCGGGGAACCAGTTTAACACTCAGCGCTCTTTCCACCAGCGGAAAGATTCTTTTGCCGATCCGAAAAAATGAGGCGGAGATGGCAAGGATTGAAAAAGAGACGACAAACCGCAATAAACTGATTGCGCAGGCAAGAGCAGGAGATGAGGAAGCAATCGAAACGCTGACGCTTGAGGATATGGATACCTATAACGCCATTTCCAAAAAGATCAGGAAGGAAGATGTGCTGAGCCTGGTGGATACCTACTTTATGCCTTATGGAGTGGAGTGCGACCAGTATTCGGTCATGGGAGAGATCACAGACTGCAGCAGCACAAAGAACAGGCTGACGGAAGAAGAGCTCTATATTATGACGGTCTCCTGCAACGACCTTGTATTTGAGGTGTGTATCAATAAAAAGGATCTGTACGGCGAACCGATGCCGGGACGCCGTTTCAGAGGGAGTATCTGGATGCAGGGTATTATTAATTTTCCTGAGGCATACGGAGTTTCCTAGAACTCTTTTTATGATGTCTGCGCATTTCTTTTGCATGCTGCAGACGATTTCTGATCGCCTCCGCTTCCTCGGGTGAGATGAATTTTTCCGTCTTTACGACATAGACCGTATTATCCTCCGTCTTACGGATACGGATCTTGCCTTTCATATAACCATGTTTATCACAATATGATACCGCAAAATAATGCTTTCCGTTGGGAGAAAACCATTTAATCTTCCGACGGATATTTTTATGGCAGATATAACAGCGGCAGCTTGTGACTTCTCTGTCGGCTAAAGCGTCCGCTTTGTTGGGAAATTCCCGTGAGATATATTTGGCATAGTTGTCAAATATGATTTTAATTTCTTCTTTTCGGGTTCTGGGCTTAATAAAGGTATCAAAGGAGTAGTGCGCAAGTGCGCTCTGGTCGGTGATCTTTGCCAGTACCCGGGCGGTATAATAGGCATCGCTGAAAGCCCTGTGAAAAGGGATGTCTTTTTCAATCTGCAAAAAGTCTACCGCATATTCCAGGGAACGCCTTGTCTTTTTATCCTCAAAAGCAATGCTGAACAGTTTCTGCACGTCATAAAATTTTAAAGGCCTGTCAGATAATGGCTCCAAATCATAGTATTTCATATTTTTCTGCAGTTCTTCCAGGTCAAGAGGTCCCCATGTGCAGAACAGGAAATCTTCCCCGCACCATTCCCTGAATTCCCGAAAGACCTTCGGGAAGGGCATGCCGTGTTCAAGCTGTCTCATTTGCAGGTGAATCAGTTTTCTTGTAATATGGTTCAGCTCATGGTAAAGCTGAGGCTTTACAAGCTGGTTAAACTCGCCGATCATCTTTTTTTCTTTATTCAGTTTTATGGCACCGATCTCCACAATCTCAAAAGGAACACCATATACTTCCGGTTCCCGTTGCGGATTGCCCTGGTTCCATTCCAGATCAATTACGATATAATTCATATTTTTCCTCATTTTTGCGTTGCTTTTGGCTCAAACTGTTGAGCCTGCGCATGAACGAGTTTGTGACAAGCAACGCGCAGACACAAATCTCGCGATTGAAAATTTTGATTTTCAATCTTCCGTCCTGTGTCCGCCCTGCGGGCTTCCAATAAAGATTCTTCTGACTGTGATTATCGTATCATAGTTTAGGCGGTTTGACAAATCAAAGAAGTGAAAAACAATTGTACATCTATCAAAAATACCGTATACTGATTAAAACGATTTTTTAAGACATCCGGGTAATAGCGGAAGATATTTTGTGTGCCGGGAGGAAGATATGGCAGCCGTCCTTACAAAAGATCTGATCTATGAAATCTTATCGGTGGTAGAAGAGATACCGGAAGGTAAAGTTGCCTCTTACGGGCAGATAGCCGGACTGATCGGCAGAGAGAAAAACGCGAGGCTTGTGGGAAAGGTTTTAAGTATGGCGGAATACTACGGCGAGTATCCCTGCCACCGGGTGGTGGATCATTCGGGGAGACTGGCGCCGCATTTTTATGATCAGAAGGCGCTGCTGCTGGAGGAAGATGTGATATTTAAGGATGACATACATGTGGATATGAAAAAGTGTCGATGGGATTGCTGATATACAGGGAATCCGGCAGTCACGATCAGGAAAGCAGGCAATATTATGGAGATCAAAACACTGCGGGTGGGAGGGCTTATGCTCCCCTCAAATGTTTTAATGGCTCCGCTTGCCGGGTATACCTGTTATCCCTTTCGGATGATGGCGTATGAACTGGGGGCGGGGCTGTGTTTTACGGAGATGTCAAGTGCTAATGCCCTGAAATATCGGGATCAGGCTACCAGGCGTCTTCTTTTTACAACAAAAGAAGAACCGATTCGGGCCATTCAGCTTTTAGGCGGGATTCCTGCTGTGATGGAAAAGACGGCGTCCTCGGAACTGCTGGAAACGTTTGATATAATCGATATCAATATGGGATGTCCGGTGCCCAATGTATTTAAAAGCGGCGAGGGGAGCGCCCTGATGCTGGACCAGCCCCGGGCGGCGGCTATCATCAGGGGCTGTAAAAAAAGCGGAAAGATTGTTACCGTCAAATGTCGTACAGGTATACGGAAAGAAGATATGTTTGCGGCGGAATTTGCCCGTGTATGTGAAGATGCGGGGGCGGACATGATTACAATCCACGGGAGAAGCCGCAGTATGATGTATGACGGTGACTGCTGTTATGAGGAGATTGCCCGGGCGAAAGCTGCCGTCTCCATACCGGTCATTGCCAACGGCGGTATTTTTTCCGCCGAAGAGGCGGATCGGATGATGGAGAGGACCGGGGCGGACGGGGTAATGATCGCCCGCTACGCGTTGGAAAATCCGTTTATTTTCAGCGAATTAACAGGGAAATATGCTGGAAAGTCCACATTACAGCTTATTTTAGAACAGATGGAGCTGACGCTTACTTACTATGATGAGACATTCACAATGGCTTATATTCGTAAGCTGGCCTCCTATGGTATGAAAAAACGGAAAGGCACAAAAAAATATAAGGAACAGTTGTATCGAAGTGGCTCCATGAAGGAACTGAGAGAAATTATCATACGGATATTTTCATGACGATGGAGGTTTTGTTTTATGTTAACGAATATTCAGAATAACCCTCCGGATTATTTTCAGATTGAGGATGGTATTTTAAAATCTTATACCGGCAGGGAAGAGGTGGCGGCAGTACCCGGGAAAGTTCATACGATTGGGGAGGGCGCTTTTAAGGGCTGTGTCTCACTGAAAAAGGTGATCCTTCCCTCCGGGCTTTTGAAGATTTTGGACGGCGCCTTTAAAGGCTGCCGGAAACTGCAGGAAGTACTGATACCGGCAGGTGTTTCTTACATAGGCAGTTATGCCTTTCACAGATGCCATGAACTGAAAAATATTTCTCTTCCCGCTTCCGTAAAGGAGTTAGGGGACTGCGTATTCCTCTACTGTGACAGTCTCACCTGCGCTAAAATTCCCGGCGTGGAGCGCCTCGGAAAGCAGGTGTTTGTCAATGATGTCCTGCTGAGAGAGCTGGAAATTTCTCCGAATCTGCGGGAGGAGGGGATTTGTGATGTATTTACCGGCTGTATCAGAATCACGGATTTTTCATTTCCCGACGGGCAAAGAATCGTGATTCCCAATGCCGTGGAGGCGTTGGCGGGAGATAGGAAGATACCGCCTGTTGTGCGTGCCGTGGCGGTGGATATTTTGCGGATGATGGAGTTAGATGACAGGTGTCTGATCAAATTTCAGACAAATTTAAAACATGTGGAAATCCCGGAGGGCATTGAAAAGATAGGAAAAAGCAGTTTTTTTGACAAACGGGGAATTATATCCGTCAAATTTCCTGCTTCTCTGAAAGAGATTGGCAGCAGGGGCTTCCGCAACTGCATCAGCTTGGAAAAAGTTATTTTTCAGGGGGATCAGGTACGGATTCATGAGGATGCATTTAAAAACTGCAGTTCTTTGAAGGAAGTTGTTATGCCTGATAATTCAGCCTATCAGATCGAAGGAATTTCAGGGAGTTCCGAAACCGTTGGGAGACGGCTGCCCGATCTGGTAAAAACGGTTCGGAAGCAGGTTCTGGGGAATTTTCACCTTAGCGGTACGATGCTGCTGGAGTATCTCGGCAGCGAGTCGAGAGTTGTCGTGCCGGATGGAGTTACTTTTATTGCGGAAGAGGCATTTGCCCGAAATGAGGCGATAGAGCGGGTGATTTTGCCTGCCTCCCTTCTGGAGATTGGCGCAGGCGCTTTTCGGGGATGCCTTCTTTTACAGACCATTGAATTTCCGGAACATGTAAGGCGTATCGGCGCGGGGGCCTTTGAAAATTGCGTGAAGCTGCTCCGCGCGCTGCTGCCCGATGGGTTGGCGTTCGTGGAGGATAAAGTATTTAAGCATTGCCGCGAGTTAAAAGAAGTGGTTTTGGGGAAATCGGTTCGTGCTGTGGGAGAACAGGCCTTTTATGGATGTTTTTCTTTAAAAGAGATATTGATGCCGGAGAATCTGACGTCCATCGGTATAATGGCTTTTTATCAGTGCAGGGGATTAAAGGAAGTTTATCTGCATCAGGGTATTGGCTATGTGGGGCATCTCGCGTTTGCGCTGAGCGGTGTGAAAAAAGTCAGGATGGATGGAAGCGGAAAGGATTATGGATCGGATATCTTTTCGGAATGTCCCCGGCTTTGGCGTGTGATATTGGAGGAAGGGGTATGCCATATTCCCGATAAATTTGCCCATGGGTGCAGGGCTTTAAGGCAGGTGATTTTGCCGGCAACGCTGGAATCCGTGGGAAGGGATGTATTGGAACATACACCTTTTTTGGAAGGGCTCCCGAAAGGGGAAAGTACGGAGGGCATCTTCTTTGACGGGCGGCATCTGAAGGGGGAGGTATTTGTTCCTGACGGAACCCGGATCATAGCGGGCAGCGCTTTTTATGGAAACAGGGAGATAACGGCAATCCATTTTCCTGACAGTGTGATATCGATCGGACCGGCGGCCCTGAAGGGCTGTTCCGGCCTTCGGTATGCGGTGCTGCCAGGAGGAATAAGAACGGCAGAGGCGGAAGTTTTTTCGGGCTGTGTGAGTCTGGAAAGGGTAGAGAGAAGAGGGGATTTTGAAGGTGCGGCGCCTGCGCCGGTATTATGGATAAACATCAAAGAGCGGGCTTTTCGCAGGTGCCGGAAACTTCGTGGTATTTTGTTGCATGAGGTGCAGGGTATCGGAAAAGAGGCGTTTTGGGGATGTACCTCTTTTGCGCCGGGAGAAGCGAAAATGTTGCGTCAGGTCGGAGAGGGTGCGTTTGAGGGGACGGTGGAATTACCGGAAGAATCTTCTCTTGGGATGATCGGCAGTATTTTGGTTTCCGGGCAGCACTGCAGCGGAGAAGTCAGGCTGCCGGACGGACTCACAGCCATTGCGCCTTTTGCATTTTCCGGCAACAATAATATCACGAAAGTGTTATTGCCAGAAGGGCTTTGCGGGATCGGAGAAGGAGCGTTCTGGGGCTGCGGCGCTCTTATGGAAGTGGCGGCGCCTTCCCCCTGTATGATTGGTGCGCGGGCTTTTGAGAAATGTATATCTCTCACAAAGATTCATGTTCATGCAGCAGGCGTCGGAGCTGCCGCTTTTGCTTTCTGCCGGTCTCTTGAAGAAGCCGAACTTACAGGGGTAAAGGTTTTGGCGCACCGCCTTTTTGAGGGCTGTTCCCGGTTGGAAAGATGCATTTGCAGGCAGGTGGAGGTCATAGGTTCTTATTGTTTCAGCGGCTGTCATAAGCTGAATGGGGTTGATCTTTGCCGGGTGGAGGAGATTGGCAGTTATGCATTCCAAAACTGTGATGCGTTGGAAAAGATCTCACTGAATGAGAATGTGGTGCTTATGCCCCATGCGTTTGAAGACTGCGGACGGCTCGGGACGGTTGAGTTTGAAGAGGGCTTTGACGGGTTCGGATCGTATGAGTATGCCTTTTCCGGGTGTACCGCCCTGCACAGCGTAATCTGCGGGGACGCGGTATGGGATATGCATGTTTACGGAGATATTTTATCCGAAGATATTCCGGAGACCGTAAGACTGATCTTCCACAGTGCACTCAGCTGCTTTGTGGTCGAAAAGGAGGAAATACTCTGTGGCTACAGGGGACTTGGGCGGATTGTGCGGATACCGGAGGGCATTCGGCGGATTGAGGCGGAAGTATTCAGGGATGTCCTTATGCTGGAAGAGATAAGGATACCTGAGACCGTGGAATATATAGGCGCCAGGGCATTTCACGGGACGGCGTGGATAGAAAAACAGCGCGGTATTTCTCCGTTGGTAGTTGTGGATCATATGCTTTTGGATGGCTCCGGCTGTAAAGGCGAAGTGGTTATTCCGGAAGATATCAGGCTGATCTGCGGCTGGGCGTTTGCCGGGGGAAAGGATATAGAGAGTATCCGGTTTTTGACAGATCAGGTGAGGGTGGAAGCATATGCTTTCCGAAACTGTATTTACTTAAGGAAGATGTTTTTTAGGGATGGTTCTTCTGTGATCTTTCAGGGGATTTCAGACAGAGAGAGGGAATTTCCCACAGCGTTTTCGGCGCTGGCAAAACAGGCTGTGATGGATTCACTGAATTGTTTTAAGACGAATGAGAAGTATGAGCTTGTGGAGTGCACCGGTAATATTTCCGAACTTCCGGTAGCGGATGGTATTACGGCGATAGGGGACCATGTTTTCCAGGACGGAAACCTCCTGACACAGATTATACTGCCGCACAGTGTCACGTCCATTGGAAATAATGCTTTTGCCGGGTGTAAGTGGCTGAAAATCGTAAAAGGGGCGGATTGTGTGAAAGCTATTGGCATCAGGGGCTTTTCCGGCTGCGGAGTTCTGGAGAGCGTTGAACTTGGAAAGGACTTTCGCGTTATGGGTATGAGGGCTTTTGAGAACTGTACTTCGCTGCGGGAGATTTATTTGCCGGAAGGGGTTACGGAAATTCCGGAGAGAGCGTTTTTCTGCTGTCATAGCCTGCGGGAAGTTTATCTTCCTTCCACAGTAAAGCGTATCGGAAAGGAAGCTTTTGCCTTTTGCACAAGCCTGCAAATGCCGATGATACCGGAGGGGATATCTGTTGAGGAGCGGGCGTTTTATGGCATCGGACAATGCGGGGAGGAAGAAGATGCGGTATCGTAAGCTGGGAAATACCGGGCTTATCGTCTCCGAGATTGGTTTTGGTACGATTCCGGTTCTGCAGGGAGATGTTCCGGTACTGCCTGATTATTTTAATCTCAGTGAAAAACAGGCGATATCCGTTATGGAATATGCCTTCCGGTCAGGGTGCAATCTGTATGATACGGCGATCGTTCCCGAGTATGGGGATGCGGAGATAAAACTGGGAAAATTTGCGGCAAAAATCGGGAGAGAGAAGATTATTATTTCCGATAAAGCCAGATTTTTTGACGGAAATGAGATCTATGGGGCTGTTCTGGAATCCTGTGAAAATCTCGGGACTTTGCCGGATATTTATTTTGTGCATCAGGCAGATTTCGCTCATGAGGAGGAAATTTTCCGAAAGGGCGGGGCGCTGGATGGGCTCTGTGAGTTGAAAAAGGAGGGACGGATACGATTTACCGGACTGGCTTCCCATTACTATGATATTCTTTTGCGGGGCGCAGGAGACGGCAGGGTGGATGTGCTGCAGGGCAGCGGGAATCTGCTGGAGAGGGGGATGCTTGAACGGATTGCCGCAGAACCGGCCTTCCGGGAGAAGGGCTTTTTGGTAAATAAGGTTTATGCGGCGGGGATTCTGCCGAAATTTTTTCCGGTGGACATGCTGATCGGCAGCGTGCTCTCCTATCCGGTATCCGGCGCGCTGCTTGGTATTGGTTCTGTGGAGCAGGTGGATGCGGCCGTGAGATATGAGGCTGAAATTCGGGAACCTGAGATACCTGATTTTGAGGAAGTGCTGGAAGTACTGGAAAAAGAATTTACACCGATTCCCTGTGACCGCTGTCAGAGATGTGTGTGCCCTTATGGAACGGAGATTCATACCATCTTCAGGCAGTACAACTATTATTTTCTGGGCAAAGATCATTGGGCGCTCCGCAAGCTGGATCTGGGAATTGAAGACAGTGCCCGGCTGTGCCGGGAATGTGCGGATATGCCCTGCCTTTCCATGTGCACAGGAAAGATCAGGATTCCGGACGAGATGGAGAAGGCGGCGGAACTTGTGAGGACTTTTTTACGCAGAGAATAGCGGTTTGGCTTTGCAGAGGCATAAGGCAAAGAAAAACCGTTATCTATAGATAAAACAGTATCAGATGAAGTATGGCAGGAGGTTAAGATGGACAGATATCAATTTTCGGAAAACACAATGGAACAGATTTACGCGGGCTGGCTTGGTAAGGTGATAGGGATTCGCTTAGGGGCACCGGTGGAGGGCTGGACGGCGGAAAAGATTGCGGATGTATACGGAGAAACGTGGAGTTATCCTGTGGATTATCATATATTTGCGGCGGACGATGACAGCAACGGTCCGATTTTTTTTATCCGGGCGCTGAAAGACAGCGGGCATGGGGAAGCACTCACCGCCCAGGATGTGGCGGAGGCACTGCTGAATTACGCGCCTTATGAACATGGATTTTTCTGGTGGGGAGGGTACGGCGTTTCCACCGAACATACGGCATACCTGAACCTTCAAAAAGGCATTTCGGCGCCGCTTAGCGGCAGCATTGTAAAAAACGGATCAGCCATAGCCGAACAGATTGGCGGACAGATTTTTATCGATTCCTGGGGGCTTGTGGCGCCGGGAAACACGGATCTTGCGGCAAAGCTTGCCGAACGTGCCGCATCGGTGACGCATGACCGCAACGGCATATACGGAGGAATTTTTATAGCGGTGTGCATCAGTGCCGCTTTTACCGGATGTACGATCAGGGAGATGCTGGATTTATCGCTTTCCTATATACCGGAGGATTCGGAATACGCGCGGGCAGTTAGGGCGGTGAGAACATTTTATGAGAATGACGCATCCGGAGATTGGAGAAGTGCGTTCCGGTATGTCAAAGAATATTTCGGCTATGACCGTTACCCGGGTTACTGTCACATTATTCCCAATGCGGCTGTGATCATACTGGCGCTGCTTTATGGGGAGGATGATTTTACAAAAACTCTTTGTATCGGAAATATGTGCGGCTGGGATACGGATTGTAATGTCGGAAATCTGGGAGCGATCATGGGTGTGCGGAAAGGGCTGAAAGGAATAGATTACGATCGCTGGAGAAAGCCGGTGAATGACCTTCTCCTATGTTCCGGCGTTATGGGCAGCCTTAATATAATGGATGTGTCTTACGGGGCAATGTATATGGCGGAGCGCGCCTTTGAACTGGCAGGAGAGGAACTTCCGGGAATCTGGAAGGAACTTTTGACGGACAGGACGGAAAGATGCCATTTTGAGTTTCCCGGTTCGACACATGCCATGCGGGTGCGGTGCGGAGAGGGCATCTATACATCTCATCCGGAATATCATCTCCGGAATACGGATGAGACAGCCGCCAGCGGGAGGCGGAGTCTTAAGATGCATGTGTATCCCCTTTGCTGTGGACAAAAGGTCTATTTATACCAAAAGACCTGGTATGAACATGCGGAACTCCACGATGACAGGTATCAGCCGGCATTTTCGCCGAAGATTTATCCCGGTCAGAGGATGAGCGCCTGGGTGAGGGTTCCGGAGGATGAGAAGGCCGTGCAGGTGTGCATGTATGTGCTCGATCAAAGAGATAACAGGGAATATACAGGTGAAAAAACAGTGCTGAAGGCGGGCGTCTGGACAAAGCTGGAATTTTGTATTCCGCCCATGGAGGGGGCGCTGCTGAGTGAGGCGGGGGTGCGGTTTGTGGTTCCCGGTGACAAAAATGAACAGCAGGACTTTACGGCATATATTGACGATTTGGAGTATGGGGGAGATCCGAACTATACCGTGGATTTTGCGAAGGAACGGGAACTGATGCTTCCGATGGGACACTGTGAGATCACACAGTTTACCAGGCTGAAAGGATCATCCTTTTTGGAAGAGAATGTGCTGCATCTTACGGCGGAGGATTATGGCGAGGTTTATACGGGAAGTCATTTGTTTAAAAACTATACTGTAAAAACCGTGTTGAAACCTTTGTGCGGAGACGGGCACTTTGTCAATGTGCGTGTGCAGGGCGGGCTTCGCTCCTATGCGGTCGGATTTGGCTTAAAAGAGCGGCTCGGTCTTTGGAAGAATGAGCATGGTTACCGGGAACTTATCTCCGTACCGTATAAGTGGAAGTATGGGGAATGTTATGCTTTGATTGTCGTGGTAAAGGATCATATCATAACTGTGAAAGATGGTGAAGGAAAGGAATTGATCCGTTATGCGGATGAGGAGCATCCTTATCTTTCCGGCGCGGTAGGATTTTCCGTGAGGGAGGCGGGGCATCTTGCGGTGCACAGGCTGGAAGTGAGACCTGTATGATAGGGAAGGATTATTTCACCGATGGCATTTGATAAAAAGAATAATGCCGCAATCGTTGAAATTGCGGCATTTTCACGTTCCTGAGCGGATTCGAACCGCTGGCCTTCCGCTTAGGAGGCGGACGCTCTATCCTGCTGAGCTACAGAAACAATTTTAAGTTATCAGGATTTCCCTGCCACATAGTGTATCACAAACGGATGGCAAAGGCAATATAAAATTTTACAAGCTCTTCGATTAGCAATGTTAACGAAATGACATTGTTTCGCCTAGCGCCGTCTTCTTCGCTTAGCGCCGTCTTCTCCGCTTAGCCAGCCTGCGCTCCCTGCGTTTCAGGCGTTTATCCCGGCGAAGCTGCCTTTTTCTTTCCCGTCCGTGCATGTAATCCTGCCGGTTGTGGAAAATGGAGTGCAGGATCAGAATCAAAATGATAACGGCGGCTATGGAAGAGATAAAGATCACCAGCACTTTGATATTGATGAAAATTACATTGTCGGGCCTGCCGGTCACGGGTTCATCATCACTGTCAAATTCGTAGGTATGTGTATTCTGGGAAGAAAAAATAATTTTGCCGGAGCCGATCAGCGTGTCATGATAGTAATAATCAATCTGCGCTATTTCATTTTTTTGCAGGTCAGCCGCGCTGTAGTCGATTTTGGAAGCAAGGTCGTTAAAATCGGACATATTGGGCAGTACCACAAAGCCGTCAGGTGCAATGGAAAGGATAGGGGAGGAATCTCCGAATATATCATTTCCGGTGTAAAAAAAGTTGGAGTTGCTGATAATATGCCGGTTGTCATTGTCTGCGATATTGGCTTTCATAAAGTTCTGATAGCCGTAGTCAAATAATGCGGCGGTATCTTCAAACTGAGCCGGGGAGTCTTCTTTCATGACAACGCAGATCAGGCGCATCCCCGCCTGTTCACAGCCGGTGACAAGAGTCTGTCCTGCCGGATCGGTGTAGCCGGTCTTGCCGCCGATAATCCCTTCGTAGGGAATTGCGCCGGTGATCAGGCTGTGCTTGTTTGTTTTATAAAAGTCTTCGGACTGCCCGGGAGAGGGTAAAAAGTGGTAGGAAGGCGTATTGCCGATACGCCGGAGGACATCATTTTGAAAGTATGCCCTTGCGATCAGCGCCAGATCGTAGGCGCTGGTATAATGGTCCTGTGCATGAAGCCCGTTTGCATTGACAAAATGGGTATTCAGACAGCCAAGTTCCGCGGCTTTTGAATTCATCAGTTCGGCAAAATCATCTAAGGAACCTGCCACATGTTCTGCGACGGCGTTAGCCACTTCATTGGCGGAGGCCACCATAATACCATAGAGGCATTCTTCCATGGACAGGTATTCTCCGGCATCCATTCCCATGTTGGAACCATCGGTGGGGACTGCACTTACGGCTTCATACGAAAAATTTACGGTTTCATTCATGGCGCACTGTTCTACGGCAATCAGACAGGTCAGCATTTTTGTAGTGCTGGCAGGGTAAAGTTCTTCATGGATATTTTTGGCATATAAAATCGTGCCGGTGTCGGCTTCCATCAAAATAGCGGCTTCTGCAGTGATGGCAGGACCGGTGGGCCAGTAGGAGAGATCGTTTGTCTGAACAGGGAGCATAAGGCGCTCCTGTGCCGCGGTCTGCGCCTCATTGAGAGGCTCTTCCGGTTCCGCAAGGACGGGAAAAGAAGCCTGTACCAGGACGGAAACGGACATAAAAACGGACAGCATATATATGGAAAACTTTTTTTTTATCTTCTGCAGTTTCATAAATTACTTATTCCTCTGTGTAAAGGATCAGGATTTTTCGGACGGCATATTTTAAGTCAAAGCCGTTTCGTATTTACATCATATCATAGGAATTTTATTTTTTCATTATAAAACATGATAAATATGGCAACTCAAGATTGATTTTTTTGTGAAAAAGAGTAAAATAGGGGAGAAAATCAAGTGTGTATCAGAAGGAGAGATTGTATGCGCCTGCGAAATATCCCCGGTTCGAGAGAAGCGATCGGAGCCAGTGAATATGTGATTCCGGAGGAGAGCGAATGTGCCGGAAAATGGAGAGAGCTTTTTGGAAATGAAAATCCCATCCATGTGGAGATCGGTACGGGTAAGGGCAGGTTTTTAATGGAACTTGCGAAGGTGCATCCTGAGATCAGCTATGTTGGGATCGAGAAGTATTCCAGCGTTCTCCTTCGGGCAATTCAGAAGATGGAGGAGGAGCCGCTTTCTAACGTAAAGTTTATCCGAATGGAGGCGGAGCATATTCTGCGCTATTTCGCAAAAGGCGAGGTGGACCGAATCTATCTGAACTTTTCCGATCCGTGGCCGAAGGAGCGCCACGCAAAAAGACGGCTGGTCTCACGGGAATTTCTTGACCGTTACAGGGTTTTGCTGAAAGACGGGGGACACCTGGAATTTAAGACCGATAACAGGGATCTGTTTGATTTCGGCGTGGAGGAGACGGAACCTGCAAAGTGGGAGATTATGGAGATTACTTATGATCTGCACCATGATGAGAAAATGAACCGGGGCAATATTATGACGGAATATGAGGAGAGATTTTCTTCCATGGGGAATCCGATCTGTAAGTATGTGATCCGCCCCTTGCGTTAGGTATGTGAAAACCGGGCTGATATTTTAGCGGACCGGAATATGGAAAAGGAGCGGCAATCGCAGCGGAACGGATTGCCGTCCTGAAAAATGTTGAATAAAGTGACCGTCTTTAGATGTCGGATTGATGCAGTTTAATGGAATACGGGTTGGGAAAAACAAATGTTCATATTATTAATAGTAATCTGGTTTATTTTTAACGGAAAAATTACGACGGAAATTTTTATACTGGGAATCCTTCTTAGCGCCTGCATATACCTCTTTATGTGCAGATTTATGGACTACGGTTTCAGAAAAGATATTGCATTGATAAAAAAGAGTGTTTATTTCCTGTATTATATCGGTGTACTGATTGTGGAGATTATAAAAGCCAATGTGCAGGTTATGCATCTGGTGCTGACGGACAGAGAAGTTGCGGAGCCGGTGATCATAGGATACAAAACCCGCCTGAAAACGAATCTGGGCAGGGTGATTCTTGCAAATTCCATCACCCTTACGCCAGGCACCATCACGGTATCCCTGGAAGAGGATGAACTGGTGGTTCACTGTCTGGATAAATCGATGGCGGAGGGAATGGATGACCTTATATTTGAACGTCTGCTGGAAAAGATGGAAGCATAAAAAGAGCGGGCGTATGGCTTTTGAGAAGTGAGGCGGAAGATGGAACTGATACAACAATATTCCACAATATTTCATATTATTTTGGTGATACTGGCAGTGCTGACGATCTGTTGTCTGATCAGGGCGGTGAAGGGACCGTCCATCGCGGACAGACTGGTGGCGGTAAATATGATGGGCACCATTGTTATGTCCGTTATTGCGGTGCTTGCACTTTTGATAGATGAGGATTATCTGGTGGATATCTGCCTGATCTATGCGATGATCAGCTTTCTCGCCGTGGTGGTGCTCACAAAGGTATATACGGGAGTATATATTGAACACAGGGCGCATCAGGAAGAAAAGAGAAAGCAGAGAGAGGCGGAAGAAGAGAAAACAGCGGAAGAAAAAGGGAAGGAATGTCATGGTGTTTGAGTGGATAAGGTTTATTGCGGGAACCGGCCTGCTGGTCATAGGGGTTGCTGCGTTTCTCCTGGAAATTTTGGGCGTTTTTAAATTCCGGTATGTTTTAAACAGGATGCATGCGGCGGCTATGGGCGATACGCTGGGGATCGGCGCGGTGCTTGCCGGTCTGATGATTTTGTTTGGCTTCCGGTTCGTAACGTTTAAGCTGGCGCTTGTGCTGGTCTTTTTATGGTGCGCATCGCCTGTTTCTTCGCATCTGATATCCAGGCTGGAATGTACGATCAATGAAGATCTGGAGAAGTCCTGCGAGATAGAGACGAAGAAGAAGAGACAGGAATAAAGGGAGGGGCAAAGATGCAGATATTTCAATATATCCTGCTTGCGTTTTTGGTAATTTGCGCTGTGGCGGTAAGCTTTTCAAGAAGGCTGCTGAACTCTATTTTAATATTTATGTCCTACAGCCTGATCATGTCGATCATCTGGATATTGCTTGAGTCTCCGGATCTTGCGATTACGGAGGCGGCGGTGGGCGCCGGTGTTACGAGTGTGCTGTTTTTTGCCACATTGAAAAAAATCCATGCGATGAGGGAGGAGGACGAAGAGAGCGATGAGCAGACGGATTCCCGAGAATGAGTATGGAAAACGCCCGATGGGGGCATTCAGGCAGTGGATGGAGGGAAGCAGAGATCCTTACGCCGGCAATGTGGAAGTGAGAGCGCATGATATGCCGGGGGAGAGCGAGGAGCAGCTCAAAAAGTATCAGGAGGAAGTTTTCACCGTACTTAGGAAGGCCCAGGATACCGCGAATAACAATCAGTATACGCTGTTCCGCAAATTTTACAGAGTGGCGGCGCTGCTCTGCTGTCTGACGCTGACTTTGCTGCTGTTTATTACGGTGGCGTATCTGCCGCCGGTAGGAAATGCCGGCAATCCGGCGAACAACGAAGTGGCGGCAAAATATATCGAAGATGGTATGCAGGATACCGGCGCGGTGAACATAGTCACGGGTATGATCCTGGATTATCGTGCCTTTGATACGTTCGGGGAGTCCAATGTGCTGTTTATCGCAACCTGTACCGTACTGATTCTGATGCGGAATGACAAGAAGAAGGGAAAGGGCAGTGCGGAGGAGGAAGAGCGGCGGGACAGCTTCCATGAGCCGAAAAATGACAGGATACTGCAGACGGTGGCGATGGTACTGGTTCCTTTTATCATATTGTTCGGGATTTATGTGATTTTAAACGGACATCTGTCGCCGGGGGGAGGTTTTTCCGGCGGCGCCATCATCGGCGCGGGACTGATATTATATCTGAATGCGTTTGGCTTTGAGAAGACAGAGCGGTTTTTTACGGCAAAAACCTATAAGTGGATCAGCTTTCTGGCACTCAGTTTTTACTGTATCGCAAAGAGTTATTCTTTTTATACCGGGGCGCATCACCTTGAGAGCGGGATTCCGCTTGGTACACCGGGAGATATTTTAAGCAGCGGACTGATACTGCCGCTGAATATCTGCGTCGGACTGGTGGTGGCATGTACGATGTACGCATTCTTCGCGCTGTTCCGTAAGGGGGGATTCTAGGTATGCTTGAGACAAATTTTCTGGTCAATTATGGTGAGGAGGTTGCCATTTTACTGTTTGGCATCGGGTTTGCGAACCTGCTTGTTCAGAAAAATCTGATCAAAAAGATCATAGGATTAAATATTATGGATACCGCGGTTTATCTGTTTCTGGCGGAAAAGGGATATATTGCCGGCAGGGCGGCGCCCATCGTAGTAAACGGCGTGCAGGAGGTGGAGGCCTATATCAATCCGATCCCCAGCGGGCTTGTGCTGACGGGAATCGTGGTATCCGTTTCCGTGACGGCGCTTATGCTTTCGCTTACCGTACGGCTTTATCAGCGGTATCACACGCTGGATCTGGATGAGATTTCGATGCGGCTTAGGAAGGAGGGGCTTTGATGGATTTTATACAAAATGTGCCCTTTTTCTCGATCATGATCTCCATGTTTTCGGGAATTGTCTCCTCGATCCTCTCCGAGAAATGGGCAAAGCGGCTGAATACGGCGGTGATCCTTGTGGTCGGCGCAATGTCCGGCGCCCTGCTTTTATATCTTTGGCAGGCGGGGACCGGAAGTTATATTTTTATGATGGGGCATTTTCCGGCGCCCTGGGGCAATGAGATCCGGGCGGGAGTGCTGGAGGCGGGAATGGCGATGTTTTTCTGCATCGTGATGCTGCTCTCCATGACCGGCGGCAGAAAAAAGCTGTTCGATGAGGTGGAATACTCGAAGCACAATATCTACTATATTTTAGTGGATTTAATGCTCAGTTCCCTCCTTGCGCTGGTCTATACAAACGATCTGTTCACGGCGTATGTTTTTGTGGAGATCAATACGATTGCCGCCTGCGGACTGATTATGATCAGGCAGAACGGCAGGACCATAGAGGCGGCCGTCCGCTATATGATCATGAGCCTGTTGGGCTCCGGCCTTTTGCTGATGGGAATCTGTATGCTCTACGACCTGACGGGGCATTTGCTGATGAGCAATATCAAACAGGCGATGGCGGAGATTATGGCAAACGGCACATACCGGATACCGGTGCTGGTGACGGTAGGCATTATGACCACGGGGCTTGCCATTAAGAGCGCACTGTTTCCCTGCCATGCGTGGCTGCCGGACGCTTACGGTTATTCTACGGTTTCTTCGGCGGCGATGCTCTCCTCTCTGGTATCGAAGGGGTATATCTTTCTGCTGATTAAGATATTTTACAGGGTGATAGGGCTGGATATCATTTACGACAGCCATATTATCGGCGTGCTTTTTATGTTTGGGCTTTGCGGTATGCTGTTTGGCTCATTCAGCGCGATCGGAGAGAAAGATATCCGCAGGATGATCGCCTTTTCCTCGGTGGCGCAGATCGGTTATATCTATATGGGCTTTGGTCTCGGGACGCAGGAAGGCATGGTGGCAAGCGTTTACCATATTCTTGTACATGCGGCGACAAAATCCCTGCTTTTTATCAGCGCCATCGGGCTGACGGATGTCTCCGGCGGCAGCAGGAGTTTTTTTGCACTGAACGGTTCGGGATACCGCAACAAAAGCGCGGGCATAGGCTTTGCGGTGGGTTCTCTGTCCATGGTGGGGATTCCGATCTTTTCGGGATTTGTCAGTAAACTCTTATTTGCGAAGGCGGCGATCATCAATCCTACCTGGAAGATGTTCCCCACGGTCATCGTACTGGCGATCAGTACGATCCTGAACGCGATTTATTTCCTGAAAACGGTGATCCGTATCTATACGCCGGAAGAGCCGGCGGTAATAGAAGAGAAAGGCTATTACAGTATTAGCTGGAGAAAGCAGAAACTGTACACGGTGACGATCATCCTGTTTGTGATTCTGAACCTGATCCTGGGTATGAACTCCCAGCCGATCATTCATCTGATAGAAACAGGGCTTGCAAATTTTGCATAGAGGAGAAACAGAGAACTATGAATACATCGATAGTAATGCTGACAGCTATATTTTTTCCCATACTTCTCGGAGCGGTCCTTCTGCTTTTGCCGGAATTTTCCGAAAGAAACCGGCTGCTTGCCGTGACGGGGGCAGGGCTTGTGATTACCGGCATCCTTGCGGTGTGCGCGCTGGGAGGCGGCGGGGAGATGCTTTTATTCAGCCTGGGGGATAAAATGGAAATCTTTTTCCGGCCGGATGATCTGGGAAGAATTTTTGCCGTTATCGTGACGATCGTGTGGATACTGGCAGGTTTTTATTCCTTTGAATACATGAAGCATGAAAAAGAGGAGAAACGGTATTTCGGTTTTTATCTGATGGCATTTGGTGTGCTGCTGGCATTGGATTTTGCGGGCAATATCATAACCTTCTACCTGTTTTATGAACTGATGACGCTGCTCTCCATGCCCCTTGTACTGCATTCTAAGACGAAAGAGGCAATTATGGGCGGCCTGAAATATCTGTTCTATTCTCTGTGCGGCGCCTATATGGTTCTTCTGGGCATATATTTTTTGTACAAATATGCGGATACTTTAAACTTTACGGCAGGAGGGACGCTGAACAGGGAACTGGCGGCGGGAAATGAAAAAGTGCTGCTTGTTATTGTATTTTTTATGATACTGGGTTTTGGTGTAAAAGCGGGCATGTTTCCGATGCATGCATGGCTCCCCACCGCCCATCCGGTGGCACCTGCGCCGGCAAGCGCGGTTCTTTCCGGGCTGATCGTAAAGGCGGGCGTACTTGGTGTTATCCGCACGGTATATTTTTTATTCGGGAAATCTTTTATCAAAGGCACCTGGGTACAGACGGCATGGCTGATCCTGGTCCTGATTACGATTTTTATGGGCTCCATGCTGGCATACAGGGAAAAAGTGATGAAAAAAAGGCTTGCCTATTCCACGGTCAGCCAGGTTTCTTATATTCTGTTCGGACTTGCGCTGCTGGAACCGTCCGCAATGACGGGCGCCCTGCTTCATGTGGTATTTCACGCCTTTATCAAAGTTACCCTGTTCTTATCCGCCGGGGCAATCATTTATAAGACGGGAAAGACAAATGTAGATGAGATGACAGGAATCGGGAAGGAGATGCCGGTTACGATCTGGTGTTATACCTTCGCTTCTCTGGCACTGATTGGTATCCCGCCTGCCAGCGGCTTTATCAGTAAATGGTATCTTGCCACGGGTGCCCTTGAGTCAGGCACCGGCATTTTTACCTGGCTCGGTCCCGTTGTCCTGCTGATATCCGCCCTGTTGACCGCGGGCTATCTGCTCCCTGTGACAATCAAAGGCTTCCTGCCCGGTGCGGATTTCGATTATAAAAACCTGCAGAAGAAAGAGCCAAACTTTTGGATGCTGATACCACTGATTATTTTTGCGGCGCTTTCCATATTCCTCGGCATCTTTCCGAATCCGCTGACGGAGTATATAAAGGCGATTGTTTATTCTTTATAGAAAATACAAAACGGTTTATTTTGTCACAATACAGCCCGGCGAGGCGGACTGATTTCATTTCGGAGAATTACCATGAGTGAATACTGGATTTTAGCAGCAATCCTGCTTCCGATAACCGGAGGAATAGTAACCCCGTTTATCCCTTTTAAAAACAGAAAAATAATGATGGTCTATCTGGAAACCGTTATGGCAGTGACTTCCGTCATCGTATGGAAACTGGTCCTGAACGGAACGACGGAAGTATTCCATGTGATCCATTTTGTAGAAGAGTTGTCAATCTCTTTCAAAATAGATGGTATGTCCATGGTTTTTGCGGGACTGGTATCGCTGCTCTGGCCCCTGGCGATTCTGTATTCCTTTGAATATATGGAGAGGGAAGAGCGGGAAAAAATATTTTTCATGTTTTACAGCATCACCTACGGGATTACGCTGGGTATCGCGTTTGCGTCGGATCTTTTGTCGATGTATTTCTTCTATGAACTTCTGACGCTCTGTACGGTGCCGCTTGTGCTGCATACGCTGAAACGGGAAGCGGTCCTGGCATCGAGGAAATATCTGTATTATTCCATCGGCGGTGCGGCTTTTGCGATGATAGGGCTGGTGGTTGTGATCATTTATGGGGTGACCTGCGAATTTCAGCCCGGCGGTGTTCTGGATATGGCGCTGATCGGGGACAGGAGAGATCTGCTGCTCTGGGTATATCTGCTGGCTTTTATGGGATTTGGAGTGAAGGCGGCGATATGGCCTGTGAGTTCCTGGCTGCCGGATGCGGGTGTGGCGCCGACGCCGGTGACAGCGCTTTTGCACGCGGTTGCGGTTGTAAAGGCCGGTGTTTTCGCAATGATCAGGCTGACCTATTACAGCTTCGGGACTTCTTTCCTGAGGGGAACCTGGGTACAGAACGTGGTGATGGGCGTTGCGATGTTCACGATCCTATACGGCTGCAGTATGGCGCTGAAGGAGACGCATCTGAAAAGAAGGCTGGCTTATTCCACCGTCAGCAATCTTTCCTATGTGATTTTCGGGATCACAATCATGACACCTCTCGGACTGGTCGGGGCGCTGTGTCATATGGTATGCCATGCGGTGATGAAGATCAATGCGTTTTTCTGTGCGGGCGCTTTTATGCAGAATACAGGAAGAAGTTATGTGTATGAGATGGACGGCATCGGAAGAAAAATGCCGGTTGTGTTTGGCTGTTTTACGATATCCTCTCTGGGACTGATGGGCGTACCGGGACTTGCCGGTTTTATCAGCAAGTGGAATCTGGCATCGGCTGCCGTGGAGAGCGGCAATATACAGGCGTATTTCGGTATCGGCTGTCTTTTGGCTTCCGCGCTGCTGACGGCGCTCTATATGATGAATACCGTGATCTACGCCTTTTTTCCGGGGAAGGGTTTTGATGAAAAGCCGCTGGAAGGTGTAAGAGATCCGGGATGGCGGATGTGTGTGCCGCTGTTGACCTTTGCGGTAAGTACCGTGCTGTTGGGAATTTTTTCAGGACCGCTGATTGGGTTTTTCCGGGATATAGCGGCAGGGGTGTATTGAGGGAGGTATCCATGGTCAGTTTTTATGTGTGCGGTCTTGTTTTTATGCCGATGGCGGGGGCGTTGTTGTCCTATGGGACAGGAAAAAAAGATAAGAAAGCCAGGGATTATTTTGTCGCCGGGGTGACGGTACTGGAATTTGTGCTGGCGGTACTTTTGCTGTTTCGGTATACATCGGGCAGTATGACAGAGAATATGACAAAGCTGTCAGAAATATGCGGTATGGGGCTGAAATTTTCGGTAGATGGGTTTCGGGCTGTGTATGTCTGTATTGCGGCCTTTATGTGGATGGGAACCGCCCTGTTTTCCGTGGAATACTTTGGACATTACAGGAACAGAAACCGCTATTATCTGTTTCAGCTTATTACGCTGGGGGCGACGGAGGCGATCTTTTTGTCGGCTGATCTGTATACGACGTTTGTATTTTTTGAGATCATGTCCTTTGCCTCTTATGTCTGGGTAGCCCAGGATGAGAGGACACAGTCACTGCGGGCGGCAGGTACGTATCTGGCAGTGGCAGTGATCGGCGGACTGGTGATGCTGATGGGACTGTTTCTTTTGTATCATCAGGCGGGAACGTTGGAAATCGATAAGCTTTATGAGGCGTGCAGAGGGAAGGACGTCTATGCGGCGGCGCTCTGTATGCTGGTGGGATTTGGCGCCAAGGCGGGGATGTTTCCGCTGCATATCTGGCTGCCGAAGGCTCATCCGGTGGCGCCTGCGCCGGCAAGCGCTCTTTTGTCCGGTATTTTGACGAAAACCGGAATTTTCGGCATACTTGTGATCAGTTGTAAGATCTTCCTGCACAACGGGATCTGGGGTACTTTTATTCTGATGCTGGGTGTGCTGACGATGACGGCAGGTGCGGTATTGGCGCTGTTTTCCATAGACTTTAAGAGAACCCTTGCCTGTTCCTCGGTTTCCCAGATCGGTTTTATCTTGGTAGGGATCGGAATGCAGGGACTGCTTGGAGAGGAAAACCTGCTGGCAGTGCGGGGAAGTTTCCTGCATATGGTGAATCATTCTCTGTTTAAACTGGTATTGTTTATGACGGCGGGTGTTATTTATATGAATCTGCATAAACTGGATTTAAACGAGATCAGAGGGTTTGGACGGAAAAAACCGCTGCTTGCTTTTATCTATCTGATGGGAGCGCTGGGAATCGGCGGTATGCCTCTCTGGAGCGGCTATATCAGCAAGACGCTGCTGCATGAGAGCATTGTGGAATATACCGAAATACTGGCGGAACATCCGGGGAGCGCCGTTTTTTTCTCCGCAGGCGGCATGAAAGCGATAGAATGGGCGTTTCTGATCAGCGGCGGTTTGACCGTGGCGTATATGACGAAACTGTTTGTGGCGGTTTTTGTGGAACGAAACGCAGATGCCGCGGTGCAGGAGAGGTATGATGCACGGAAGGTTTATATGAATCCGCTCAGCGCGGCGGTTTTGACGGCGGCAAGTATTCTGTTTCCGGTAATGGGGCTGTTTTCCGGACTTACGATGGATAGACTGGCGGATCTGGGACAGGGCTTTATGGGGGCTGCGGAAGCCGGCGGAAAAGTAGCATACTTTAGTTTTGGAAACTTAAAAGGAGGCGCAACGTCCATTTTGATCGGGGCACTGCTCTATGTTGTGGTGGGACGGGGCTGGATGTTAAAACGGGCGGAACCTGAAAAAGATAAGGCCGGCAGTATATATCTGAACAGATGGCCGAAGCTTCTGGATCTGGAGGATTATCTTTACAGGCCTATCCTGCTGTTGATTCTGCCGACGGTCTGCGGCTGTATCTGCGGTATTTTAGATAAAATAACAAATGTTACATCTAAATTTATGATTATTACGGGCGGAGCCGCCGCAGGATTTTTGAATACGATAACGGATGCCATGGTAGTTATTTTGCGAAAGACCATTTACAGGGACCATACAAAGAAGGGCGAGCTGAAAGAAGGAAACGGGCTGACCTATGTTCTGGGCAGTGTGATAAATGCCATATGCGGACTTTTAAACCATACGTTGTGGCGCGGCAATCCGAGAGAGATCGATTACAGGCATAAACTGGCACTGGAGTACTGGAGCCGCAGAGAGACCATTTATATGATTACCAGGAGCCTTTCCTATGGACTGCTTTTGTTTTCCGTCGGGCTTTGTGCGACACTGATTTATTTGCTGGTGGGAACTCTGAAATAAAGAGGGCTGTTAATGATACTGAAAGGGAGGAGTGCATGATGAAAAAACTTTTGTTGATCTATAATCCCGTCTCCGGCATGACGAAGACAAGGCTGAGCCTGCAAAAGGCGGTGGAGTTTTATGACAGTCAGGATTATCTCGTCACGGTCTGCCTTGTGAAAAGGCTGGAGGATTTTGATAAAGAGATAGATTTTAAATCTTTTGATTTGATTGTATGCAGCGGAGGGGACGGGACGCTGAATATTACGGTCTCTTTTCTACTGCGGAAAAATCTGCCCGCCCAGATTGCCTATATTCCTTCCGGCTCCACCAACGATTTTGCGTACAGCCTGGGGCTTTCGGGGGATATCGATGCATTGCTGCAAAATACCGTAAGCGGGGAGCCCAGGTGGATCGATGTGGGGCGTTTTAATGCATCCCGGTATTTTCTGTATGTGGCGGCGTTTGGTATTTTTACCAAGGTTTCCTATACCACATCCCAGAAAGTAAAGAATCTGTTGGGACATGCCGCCTATATTCTGGAAGGGATTAAAAGCATTGCCGATTTAAAAAGCTATCATATGACAGCGCAGCTTGAGGGGGAAGAGGTAGAAGGCGACTATATTCTCGGTATGGTCACAAATTCTTTATCCATCGGCGGATTTAAAAATATTCTTCCGTCGGATACTGCCCTGGATGACGGGCTCTTTGAGATAGTGCTTGTGAAGATGCCGAAAAGCCTCGTCGCATTGAACGAGATCGTTCTTTCGCTGCTGAGCGATAAACCGGAAGATAACCAGCATATTTTTTACAGAAAGGCTTCCGGGGTGATACTGCGCTCGGAAGAGAAAATATCCTGGGCGCTGGACGGGGAGTTCGGAGGCGAGGAGGATGTTGTGCGGATCGAGAACAGGAGAAAGCTGCTCTCGATCGTATGCTGAAAAATCAGGGAATCACATCCGTCTGAGCCGGAGGCTGTAAGGGATCTGCTCCATCTTCCGGCGGAACCTGCACATCGGGAGAGGGAAGTATCGTACCCTCCTGAGGGGGAAGTACCGTACCATCCTGAGGAGGAAGTACCATACCGTCCTGGGGAGGAAGTACGACGGGAGGCTCCGGAGTGGCGGGTACGGATGGTACGGCCGGCACGGATACCTTTTCACCGGAGAGGTTGGTGGCCTGTTTTTGTTCCGTGCCGCTCAGATGATAGCATAAAACAGGAATCCCCTGTTCAATATTTTCAAAGATCGTCTCCGCTACGGAGGGGGGAAGGTTGATACATCCGTGGGAACCGTTTGTCTTGTAAATGGAAGCGCCGAAAGTAGAGCGCCAGGAACTGTCGTGCATACCGATATTTCCGTTAAAGGGCATCCAGTAAGAGACCGGCGTTCTGTAATTTTCTCCTTTCAAAGTAGCGTTTCGTTCCTTGTAGGTAAGGGAGTAGGCGCCGTCCGGCGTGGCATTGCCGCGGGAAGGATTTCCGGATACAAAATCGGATTCCACAATAAGTTCCCCGTCTTTGTAAAAAAATAGATGCTGTGCGGTCAGATTGATCTCCACATAGGTATTGCCGTAATCCGGACCGTCATGGCTTTCCGCCTCCAACAGATAAGCGGGTTCCCTGCTGGTGCTTTCGCCGTTGCGGATAATTTCCATCAGAGCATTCACTTCCGCTTCTTTATCGATCATCCACCCATAATAGCCGTTTTTGATCGTGACCGTTTCTCCGTATGAAGTTTCCAGTGTTTTGGAGGAGTAGGCAGTATTATACTTTTTGGCAAGACTTTTTACATACTCGACAACGGCCTCGCGGTCAATCGAACGTTTTCCGCTTTTGTTCAGAGATATCCATTCGGAAAGGGTATTGCCGTCCAGAACTTCGGACCGGCTGCCAAACTGATAAGTGACAGTCATGTCAGAATAACCCTGGAACAGAGCAAGGCGCTCTGCCAGGGTTGGATCATCAAAAGAGTATCTGGGAGGCTTGTAAACACCGACCTCGTTCAGCAAAAGGGTATCTTCAAGGCGGCAGATTGCCTCGGCAGCCGCCTCATAAAGTTTGTCAGGCAGAATTTCCGTGCCGGCTACCTCCGGGACGATTTTATAACCGCTGTCCTTGTCATAGGTGATATAAGCATTCTCCGGTGCCGTCCATTGTCCCTTATCCATACAGTCCAGTGCTTCAATGGCAGAGCGGAGTTTTTCCTGATCGTATTGCATATTCAGGGTATATTCTTTTTCACGAAAAGCCTGAAGTCCCCAGGTCAGCGGAATCTGACTATCCAGCAGAGACCGCAGCGAATTTTCATCTTCCAGACAAAGCCCGATCGCTTTGCCGGATATCTGCTCGGTGGCGTCTCCGTTTTCTCCTATGGTTAATATGTAATCTGAGGCGAGAGTGTTGATCGCAGTCTGTGCGCCCGCCAGATTAAGTCCGGAGACATTGACGCCGTTTATGATAGTGCCGGGAAAGAAAACATCCCGGTATGCGTTGCCCATCAGAAAATACAGAACGGCAACAGCCAGAAATATACCTGCCAGAGTAATCTGTAATTTAGAGAACCCGGACTGAGAGGTACCGCTTTTCGGCGCCTCTTTCGTTTTTTTATTTGATTTTTTTGTCTCCCCCATCTGTGTGGCTGCCTCTCTTATCTCAAAATAGTTCTTTCTTTCCAATTATATGATGATATCGGAAGGAAAAGGTTTTTGTTTCTCTAAAAACCCTAAAAAAATAAAACGGGCTAAACAGAAATGGCAGCAGAAATATTATCCTGCCGCCATACTTTTATTTTAGGTTTTTTCTGTACCGCGTTTGAGCATGACAGAATCTTTTGTTCTTATGATCGGAAAATTTTAGGGTGTCTCTACAACCTTTTTGAACATGGATTTGTCAATACCGCAAACAGGGCATACCCAGTTATCCGGCAGGTCCGTAAAAGCTGTTCCGGCAGCTATGCCATGTTCGGGATCACCTTTCACGGGATCATAAGTGTATCCGCAGGGATTGCAAAAATATTTGTCCATTTTAAAATCTCCTTATCGTTTGTATTTATTTTAGTAGCGATCAGATCGTAATATTACAAAAAACAAAAGCATCTTTTCGGCAAACCGGGATTAGCCAAAATATCTGTCCAACAACCCTTTGAATGCTTTGCCGTGACGAGCCTCGTCGCGGGCCATTTCGTGAACGGTATCATGGATAGCATCGAGGTTTGCTGCTTTTGCTCTCTTTGCAAGATCAAACTTACCGGCAGTAGCACCGTTCTCAGCCTCTATTCTCATTTCGAGGTTCTTCTTGGTGGAATCTGTTACCACTTCACCAAGCAGCTCTGCAAATTTAGCAGCGTGCTCAGCCTCTTCATAAGCAGCCTTCTCCCAGTACAGTCCGATTTCAGGATAGCCTTCTCTGTGAGCTACTCTTGCCATTGCAAGATACATACCAACTTCGGAGCACTCGCCGTTAAAGTTTGCTCTCAGATCCTCGATGATATCTTCGGAAACGCCTTTAGCTACGCCTACAACATGCTCTGCAGCCCATGTCAGCTCACCAGCCTGCGCCGTAAATTTTTCAGGACCTACACCACACTGAGGACATTTCTCGGGGGGCTGATCTCCTTCATGAACATAACCGCATACCTGACATACAAATTTCATTGTTTTTCTCCTTTTCTTTTTAAGATGATTATATTTTAACCGGAAAAGTACCCGGTTGTAAACGCTTTTTCTGATGTTTTGGATATTTTTGGAAGTTTTTCTGTCTTCAGTTTTCGGGGGTATCCGCTTTTTTGCAGCAATTTCCGCATATGCCGTAAAAATAGGTAATATGCCCCGCGATCTGCCCGTCAAAATTGACGCCGGCAATATCTTTTATGGTATCAATATTCTGCATCTGCAGATCGATTACGCTGCCGCATTCTTTACAGATAAAATGGTAGTGTGGGAAAGTCTTTGCGTCAAAATGATCCACACCATCCCCCACATTCAGTTTTCGGATTTCACCGAGATCCGTCAGAAGCTGAAGGTTCCGGTATACCGTACCGAGGCTGATATTAGGAAAGGTTTCCCGGACATCCATATAGACCATATCTGCCGTGGGGTGATCCTCCCTGTTCATAAGACAGTCTTTGATCACTTCCCGCTGCCTGCTGTATTTCAGTGCCATGTCGTCTCCTTAATAAAGTGAGCATAAATTTATCCATAGAATAGTTCACACTTACTTTTTAAAAATAGGAATGATTACTATTTTAATATAGCATAATTTTTCGACTTGTCAACACCTGTACTTATTTTTATATTTTTTTAAGAAGATTATTCTTCTCTTTTTACCAAAGGCGGATAAGAATATGTTATACTGTTTACAAAATTCGGGGAAATAATAAGTATGAAATTAAAAACGAGATTATTAATTGCATTTTTAGTTATGATATTCGTACCGCTGTTATTGACAACGGTAGCGTTCTGGAGTATCGGTGCGGTCATCAGGGGACAGGAGTTAGGAACTCCGATGGATGATCCGGAGATGTTTTTATATGCCAGAGAGCTGATCGCGCCGAATTTTTTGTTTTCCATGGCGGTGGCAATCGCAGCCATTCTTGTATTTACGGCGCTTGTACTGAGCGTCTGGATTTATTCGAGTGTGTTTAACCCGGTGCAGGAACTGAATATTGCCATGAAAAATATCGCGGAGGGAAATCTGGATTATCAGGTGCCCTCGCCGGAACATAAGCAAAAAGGGGAGATAGCGGAACTTGCGGTCAATTATGAAGATATGCGGCTCCGGCTCAAGGAATCCACGGAAGAAAAATTACAGCGTGAGAATCAGAATAAGGAACTGATCACCAATATATCCCATGACTTAAAAACGCCGATTACCGCAATCAAGGGCTACGTCGAAGGAATTATGGACGGTATTGCCAACACACCAGAAAAAATGGATAAATATATCCGTACGATCTATAATAAGGCTAACGATATGGATCGGCTGATCAATGAACTTTCCCTCTATTCCGGTATCGATTCCAACCGGATACCTTATAACTTCCATCGTCTGAACGTGGCGGACTATTTTCAGGATTGCCTTGAGGAAGTGGGACTGGATTTGGAATCTGAGGACATTGAGTTGAGTTATTCCAATCTGGTGACGCCGGAAACAGTCGTGATCGCAGATCCCGAACAACTGAAACGGGTGGTAAATAATATTATCAGCAACAGTGTGAAATATCAGGATAAGAAACCGGGGAGTATTGATATCCGTATTCTGGATGAGATAGATTCCATCCGCATTGAGATTGAAGATAACGGCAGAGGCATTGCCCAGAGAGACCTGCCAAAGATATTTGAAAGGTTTTACCGCACGGATGCCTCCCGCAATTCCACAAAAGGCGGCAGCGGCATCGGACTCTCGATTGTAAAAAAGATCGTGGAGGACCATGGCGGATATATCTGGGCAACCAGCAAAGAGGGTGAGGGAACCTGTATGCACATCGTACTGAGAAAATACGAAGAGGTGAACCAGGAGCCGAAGAGTGTTGCCGTTGACGGTGCGGTGCCGGAGGCGGGGCGAAAAAAGAAATCGGACCAGACAGTGGGAACTTAAAGGACCAGGCGGAAACAGAAATGAAAGATCAGAGAAAGGCAGGAGTATTATGAGTAAGATTTTGATCATTGAAGACGAAGAAGCGATTGCGGATCTGGAGAAGGATTATCTGGAACTGAGCGATTTTCAGGTGCATATTGAAAACAGCGGGGACAGTGGATTAGAGGCGGCTCTGGCGGAAGAATTTGATCTGGTTATTCTGGACCTTATGCTGCCGGGCATGGATGGATTTGACGTCTGTAAAAGAATCCGTGAAAAGAAAAATATCCCTATTTTAATGGTATCGGCAAAAAAAGATGATATTGATAAGATCAGAGGACTTGGTCTGGGGGCCGATGATTATATGACGAAACCGTTCAGCCCCAGTGAACTGGTAGCGCGCGTAAAGGCGCATATGGCACGGTATGACAGGCTGGTGGGCTCCGCCTTAAAGAGCAATGATATCGTGGAGATCCGGGGCATCAAGATTGACAAGACCGCCCGCCGGGTATGGATAGACGGAGAGGAGAAGACCTTTACCACAAAAGAATTTGATCTGCTCACCTTCCTTGCCGAAAATCCGAACCATGTCTATACAAAAGAAGAACTGTTCCGCGAAATCTGGGATATGGACTCTATCGGCGACATCGCCACGGTAACGGTGCATATCAAAAAGATCCGCGAAAAAATAGAGTTTGATACTTCAAAACCGCAGTATATAGAAACCATTTGGGGAGTGGGCTACAGATTCAAAGTGTAATCCATCGGGCCCGGGTTGATGCGGTCAGGGTAATTGTGACAACGCCGTTACCCTGACCGCATACCTGTTATCCTGACGCATCATGCTCCTTTTTAGTCGTTGGGGCGCTGATAAAACCGCCCCGTAAGTTGCTGCGTATTCATCGTATTAATAAAGGCATTCTTGTCGATTTCTTTTGTTTTTTTAATGACTGACTTGATTTCATCCCTTCCCACAACCGAATAGAGCATATTGCATTCCTGTTTTTTATAGCAGCCAATGCCCTTAAAGAGCGTTGCGTCATGGTTTGTATTTTCCCGGATCTCCTGGTAAATCTCATCCGGTTTGGAGGTGATGATAAGCAGCGTCTGTTTCTGATAACGCTTGTAGAGAAAATGCAGCACCTGAGTGGAAGTATACTGAAAAATAATGGAATAAAGTGCTTCCTCCCAGCCGAACAGATATCCTGCGATCATAAGAATAATACAGTTTGCCGCAAAAATATAATTCCATGTCTCAATACCGTATCTTTCCGAAAAGAAGATGGCAATAAAATCGGTGCCGCCGCTGGTAGCGTTGGCATAGAGACAAAGGGAGATGGAAAAGGCATTTAAAATGCCACCGAATACACTGACAAGAAGAATATCATCCGTCATTTGAAAACCGGACAGAATATCTGTAAAAATACCGGTCAGTATAATCATCAGACAGGAATATCCGGTAAATTTTTTCCCTATATATTTAAAACTGATGATAACCGGAACGGCATTCAGGGAAAAATTGATCAGGGAATAGGAAAGTTCAAGATTCCAGAAATGTCTGGCGATCTGCTGCAAAAGCAGCGTAAGCCCGCTGAATCCGCCCGGGAGAAGATCCCCGGCGCGGACAAAACTTTTAATGTTCATAGCCATCAGAAAGGAGGCGGTAATAATCAGCGCCGTCCTTTTTGTGTCATCTAAAAGGGTATTCTTTTTCATAATAACTTATGCCTCTCTGCCTCTTTATGTCCGTAATTGTTTTTGTCGGATGTTATCTGCCCTCATGCCACGCCAGACGTACACTGGCGGGATGATAACTTTTTGTAAGCCAGTCCATATCGTTTGTGATCCAGTCCATGATCTCAAGCTGCCGGCTCTCCCAGGCAACGGAAGCGGCATGAGCCTCGGGGGTTTCCTCCACTTCCATGGAGGTGTCGATTTCGTTATAGCCGAAGATGTATCCGCCTGCGTTCCAAATGCTGAAATTGCTGTCAGGGCCGGGATCGGGCGTATCTCCTCTTGCGGCGATCAGTGCGTCATGGCGCGCCTTGTATTCCTCCTCACAACCGGGTTTTAATTTTGTCATAAACACTCTGTGGCGTATCATTTCTTTATTTTCCCTGATTATGCCATAATTATGATACATCAGCCGCATATTCTGACCGGGGGTGGAGATCCAGGTAAAAGTATCTTCCATCCTGCCGATCAGTGCAGGAATCTGTTCGGTGGCCATTGCATACAGATCCTTTTTGGTATCGGTCTCACAATAGCCGAAAATCAGGGAAGAACAACTCCAGATACTGAAATTCCGCACGTCATGCCTGTCTAAAAATGCGGTGAGTTCCGGCCAGATCCCGCCGAGATTTTTCCGGTATGAGTTCATCTGTCCCTTTTTTATTTCCATTGCAAAAGTATGGCGTTCCATTTGGTTTCCTCCTGTTGGTATTCATTTTATATGGTAATGTTCATTTGATTCGGGTACATTATAGCACAAATCATTTCCGAGAAAACAGAAAATTACAAAAAATAAGAATTTTTAGTATAATGTGGAAGGGAGCGCTATATTTCTTGAAACGGTCCTGTTTTTTTGGTAACATGATAACGGAGTTAAAGATTGAAAATTAATTGATAATAGGTGAACAATTTGAGAGCGGATATTAATATTATATATGAAGACAGTGATATTCTGGTGTGCAGAAAACCGGCGGGACTGGCAACCCAGAGCGCAAGGGTGTCGGCGCCGGATCTTGTCAGCGAACTGAAAAACTATCTGGCGGAAAAGAAGGAGCCGTATCTGGCATTAATACACAGGCTCGACCAGCCTGTGGAAGGGCTTCTTGTCTTTGCGAAAAATAAGGCGGCGGCAAAAAATCTGAATGAACAGCTTAAGATGAGTTCTTTTGATAAAGTATATTATGCGGTAGCGTTCAATCAGCCGCCGGTGCAGGAAGGTATGCTTGAGGACTATATGATAAAGGATGGTTCAAAGGCGAAGATTGTTACGGCAGATACGCCCGGCGCCAAAAAAGCGGTGCTGCACTATAAGCTTCTGGCGATAAAAAAGGGCAGGGCGCTCTATGAAGTGCGTCCGGAAACGGGAAGATTCCACCAGATCCGGGCACAGATGGCTCATGCGGGGATGCCGCTTTTAGGGGATAAAAAGTACGCCGATGCGGCGATCATTATGTATTCGGACGTGCATGGCATTAAAAATGTGGCACTCTGCGCGTTTAAACTGAAGCTGATACACCCGAAAACGGGTGAGGAAATGCTTTTTGTGAGCAAACCGGCGGGAGAAGTTTTTCTGGAATTTAAAAAGGAGTAAAACAATATATGAAACATATAATGCGCCTTATCTGCGGCATGGGGGTTTATCTGTTCCTTTTTTGCTTTGTTGTTGTCTATTCCCTGTATGCCCCGGAGGGCTATATCCAGATCGCCACTCATAAGTATCTGTTTTTCAGAAAGCTTTGCCTGATCACGGCGGGGGTGATGATCCCGCTTATCATGTTATATTATATCATACCGCCCATTGGGAAAAGCTGGCGGAAGATGATTAGGCATATTTCGACAACGGATATTTATATGCTTCTTTTTTTGCTTATCAATATTATTTCTTTTCTCGGTACTAAGTTTCCGGAAGAAGCGCTCTGGGGGACCAGCGGCTGGTATATGGGGTTTGCCGTACATGTATTTTTTGTGGGAATTTATTTTTTTATCTCCAGGTTTTATGACGGCAGGATCGATGTGCTGCCTTTTCTTATGGCGGCAGCGTTTCTTATATTCTTATGGGGGCTTTTGAACCGGTTTTCGATCTATCCGATTGATATGCAGTATGAGAATGAACAGTTTATTTCCAGTATGGGGAATATTAACTGGTTTTGCGGCTTCTGGTCGATATTTTTCGTGACAGGCGTGGTGGTGTATGTCCTGTGCGAAAAACGATGGATGCGGATTTATTCCGGTATTTTCAGTATAACGGCGCTGGGACTTGGCGCGGTGGAGGGGAGTGATTCGGCGTTTCTCTCCATGGCGGTTGTTTTTTTCTTTCTCTTTTTCCTTTCTTTTCAAAAGACGGAATATATGAAAAGATGGCTGGAACTGGGTATATTTTACTGCGCATCGTGTCAGGTAATGCGGGTGATTGTAAAGCTGGATAAAGAGAGCCTGAGTATGGATACCACTACCATGTGGATCATGTTGGGGAATCTGACATTGGTTGTGCTTATCATATTATGTGCTCTGCGGATTTTGGCAGGGAGAGGAGATAAACACTCAGAGGGAGAGTGGATTTGGAAATGGAAATGGTTAAGATATGCGGCGGCAGGGTTCGTCATCGGGGCAGCCATAATATATCTGATATTGCTTGTGCTCAATACAAGGGCGCCGGGAAGTCTGGGGTTTTTGTCAAAGTATTCGATATTTTTATTTGACGGACACTGGGGAAGCGCCCGGGGAACCACCTGGCGTGACGGATTTGCAATTTATCAGTCTTTCTCCTGGCGGGAGCGGCTTTTCGGGGCAGGGCAGGACTGTTTTGCCATATATGCTTATCAGGTTCCGGAATTATCTGCAAGACTTGTTGAGGAATGGCCCGGTTCGAGGCTGACAAATGCCCATAATGAATGCATCACATATCTGGTTAATATAGGAATTTTCGGGTTGCTTGCTTTTATCGGCATTTTTTGGAGCAGCTTTAAACGGCTTCTGGAAAAAGCGAAAAAAGAACCTCTGTGTTATATGTATGCGGCGATTTTACTGTCCTATTTTATACATAATCAGTTCAGCTTTTCACAGATATTGAGTACACCCTATATTTTTATGATGCTGGGGCTGGGGGAGAATCTGATGAGGAGAGAGGCGAAGTCATAAGAATAAAGGAAGAAAAAGGCAAAGATAAAATGAGAAAAATACTTGTCAATCTGCGGATATTCTGATAAAATGTAGAAAATTTGCAGTAAGAGTTTTAGTTGGTTGGGTAATTAAATATGTGATATCCCCTCAAAGTAAAATGATGCATTGGGGGGGTATTTTTTTATTCCTTAAACTGACTGACTTTTTGCGGATTTTGCGCAAAAAGGGGCTAAATTTGCGCTGGTGCACCAAGTGTTTAGACTATGTGCTAATATATAAAAATATTATGTATATATCTAAAAATTTTCAAATAAAAGGTAAAATCTGTTGAGGAAAATAGATAGAGAAAAGAAAGATGGATTTACATTAATAGAACTGATTGTCACCCTGGCGGTCAGCGCTCTGGTACTGTCCGTATCCGTGGCAGGTATTGTGGCATGGGTACACCATGCGGATTTTGTAAGAAACGAAAACTATGCGGAGACAATCTATTATGCGGCGCAGGCTGAGCTCACCAGATACCGCAGCAACGGGCAGCTCGGAGAACTGGAAGAATATGTGATGAAAAACAATCAGGTGGTACCGGTGGAGGATATCGTGGTAACACCTGCCATCGACCGGGAAGCATATCAAAACAGACTGTACTATTTAAAAAAGGATGCGGGCAGCATCGATGAAGGAAATCCTCTGGGGGGGTTGCTGGCACCCTATATTTACGACGGCAGCATTATGGATGGTGTCGTATGTGTGGAATTTGATCCTGGTGACGGAACGGTATATTCGGTCAGCTACAGTGATGAAAATAATACGTTTACATATGAAAAAGCGCCGGGTGAGGAGGAGGAAAAGGAAGTATCTCTTCTGAACAGAGAACAGGATGTGCGCAAAAAAAATCGTGTGGGCTACTACAGTACCGATCTCTCCGAAGGAGCGCCGGATGCGGTGGGTAAGACCAGACTGGATAAGGTACAGCTGATCAATGAGGAGCAGCTTTATCTGAAATGGTCATTGCCTGAGAGATATAAAAATATCAGGGGCTTTCTGACCTATACTCTGGAAATTTATGAGAAGGGAAAAGATGCGCCGGATTATATTTTTGCGGTAAAAGGGAGCAGGCTTAAGACCAAAGATACGGAAGATATCCCGGAATATATCGTTGAATGTACGGAAGGAAAAACAGGAGAAGTTTATGCGTTTACGGCTTATATGGATGCGGATGGGGCGATGTATCTTGTACTGGATGCCATCGACTACGGTGCTGCGCCGGAAAAGATAGCGGCAGCCACCGAGCCTGGCACGGGAGAATGGCATTTTGACACATCCGGTCTTAAAAATTCCGCCAGCATTTTACAGCTTTTTCCGGAGCCGGAAGACATTTATATTCGGGTACAGGCGCAGGGGATGCCCTATAAAACCAGCGCCTGGAAGCAGAGCAATACATCCAATACCATGTTTGCCTCCATGAAAGAAGAGACAGGAACGGACTCTTATACTATCGAAAATGCGAGGCATCTGTATAATATCCGCTATCGGGAAAAAGAGAGCGGTCTACTTGGCATGTCAAAAAACATATCTTACAGACAGAGCACCGATATCACCTGGCTGAAAACGGCTGAAAAACTGTATCACAGCATAGAGGAAGGCGCCGGAATGAAGCAGGCGCCCCTGCAGGCGGAAGATCTGTGTGTGCCCGGGGGATTTACGGAAAGTGTTCCCTGTTTTCTGCCTGTCCCTTCTCTGGGAGTGAACTCCATATTGGAAGTATCGGGATCACGGAAATATGAATTGAAAGATTTTGTATTGTATCAGGAAACACCCGGGACGCAGGAGCCGGAAACAAACGAAAACGGACAAAGGGCGCAGGCGGTAAAACCGCTGGGACTGGTGGCGGAAAACCAGGGCAAAATACAGGGGCTTACCGTCAGCAATATTTATGTTGAGGGCGTCAGAAATGTGGGGGCGGTCTGCGGGATCAACAGCGGAAAAGGAAATTTAAATAAAATCTCCGTAACCGGCAGGGTAATCGGAGAGGAAAATACGGGCGGTATTGTGGGATTGGATCAGGCCGGAGGAGCAGAGGGCTTTGGCGGCGATCCGGCTAAGGGCGTTTATACCGGTCTGATTAATTATGCGGAAGTAAGCGGCAGCAGAGGTAAAACAGGAGGCATTATCGGAAGTGTTGCTGCGGATACGAAGGTATTCCTTTGTGAAAATTATGGTGCTGTAAAAGGGACGGAGAAATATACGGCTTATATCGGCGGGATCACCGGATATAACAGGGGTATAATTGAAGACTGCACCAGTGCGCCGAAGGATAAGCCAGTTATGAAAAACGGGGAACTGGACAAAGAGAGCCTTAAGGGTATCTTTGTGGGCGGCATCGCCGGCTATAACAACAAAGGAATCATTAAAAACAGCGGAACGGAAAAAGAGAGTAAAGAGAAAAACGGCAGCGGAAAGGACGCTTATATCATAGGCTATCGCTATGTAGGCGGTATCGTGGGCTATAACAATGAAACGGTGGAGGGCGATGATAGCGGACTGGTATTTCTTTCCACGGCAAGAACCAACAAAGCGCAGGTAATCGGCTATGACTATGTGGGCGGTATCGTTGGGGCGAATGCGCTGCTGGAAGGGGCGGAACTGGAGAGGGATGATATTCCGGATGCGGCGGAACTTGAGAGATGCAGTGTCAGAAAAGTATATTCGGAAAAGATGCTGGTAAAGAACTGGATCAATGAAGGGATCATTCATGCGGCAGGCTCTTATGCCGGCGGAATAGCGGGATATAATGCCGGTGTTCTGCAAAGCTGTACGACAAAGATCAATACTTCTTCCGGCGGCGGCTCATCGCTTCTTGCACAGGCTGTTCTGTACGGAAGTGAGGCTTCCTATGTGGGCGGTATTACCGGCTGTAATCTGGGCTGGATACATAATGAGAATACGGTGGACGGCGATGCGGTAATTCAGGTAAACAGCGTTGTGGCAGGTAAAAAGTATGTTGGCGGCATTGCGGGATATAACGGGACGACAGTGGATGAGAGCGGCGTTTTGACGGATAAAAGCGGTATGATCCGCAACTATGCGCTGGCGGGAGGCTATATTTCCGGGGAATGCTTTGCGGGCGGCTATGTGGGGCTGAATACAACGGAAAAACTGTTGGGGGAGGAGGCACTTCTGCTCTCGAAACCCAACGAGGTAACTGCGGATTATTTTGCGGGCGGCGTAATGGGCGCTCTGATTCTGGTGCCGGGAAGCGACGTCAGAGTGAACTGCGGGACGGACAATTTCTTCGGAAAGGTGGAGGCGAAAAATGCTTTTGCCGGCGGCTATGTGGCATATACGCAGCTTCTGGCATCGGGCGGAAGTGATGCGGCGGATGCCAGAGCGGAGGCTTTGTATCAGGTGTTAGCCGAAGAAGAGATATCCGGGAATATTGATATAAACAGCGGCAGGCGGCAGGAGGCGCTGCAGACGCTGGCGGAAAAAGTGCTGGACGATGGAAGAAATACAAACAACGACAGCGCCTTTCGGCTTAACTTTATCTATGGCGGGAATCAGGGAGAAAACCGTTTTGCATCGATCAAGGCACCCATATTTGCGGGCGGCATTATCGGTTTCAACAGTTGGAATACAACGCTGAACCTGCAGGGGATCAGCAATAAAGTACAGGTAGAGGCGACGGAGAGTGTGGTTTATCCTTTTATCAGCAAAGAGCAGGGAGAAACTTTTTCCTTTGCGGGCGGCGTGATCGGGCTGGTTACGCCGAAGGCGACGGTTGATAACTGTAAGAATATCAACGGCGGCGGTGTGACCGGAAAAGGAACTTTTACGGGTGGTATCGCGGAGGTAAATCTGGGAGAGATCAGAAACTGCACGGCAGGTTCCATAGGCGGTCAGAGTAATTACGGCGGCATCGCGGGATTAAATACCAATGAAGGGCGGATTGCCGGTTGCACACTGGATGGCCAGATCAGCGGAGAAAGCTATCTGGGCGGTATTGTTGTGCGCAATGAGAGTATTATTGAGGGCTGCACGGTAAAAAACAGTGCCGGAGCGGGCGAGAGTGCGGTGATCGGCAGCGGAGAGTATATCGGGGGTATTGCAGCGGTCAGCCGTCTGAAAAAAGTGGGAGATACGGAGGCGGTATACCCGAATCAGATCAAAGGCTGCCTGGTAGAGGCAAATATCGGCGCTCAGAATATGGGGCAATATGTAGGCGGACTGCTGGGAAAATATGAAGGCGGTGAACTCGGCGGAAGTTCTACCGGGGAACAGATTAAGATTTACGGAAACGATTATGTAGGCGGCATCGCCGGATCGGTGTGCAGCGAACTTCGGGGAGAGAAGGCGGAGCAGATCTCAAATCACGGGGAGGTCATTGCGGCAAATGCCGCGGGCGGTATCGCCGGTGATCTTTCGGAAAATGCTGCGATTATATATTGCGCCAACAGCGGGAAGGTAAGTTCCACCCAGGGGAAAGCGGGCGGTATTGTGCCCGAAGTGGGAGAGAGCAATGCGGTAAGGCAGTGTACAAACAGCGGAAACATTTCAGCCGTGCGGGAGATGGCGGGAGGCATCACGGCAGAAAATTACGGAAGAATAGAGGCATGTATAACGTCAGGCAATAACAGTGCCGCGCTTATCGTGGAAGGTGTAAATGCCGTAGGAGGTATTGCCGGGGATAACAGGAGTGAGATAGAGAACTGTACTCTGGCAGGGAATGTGACCGTCAGAAATGTAAATGACGGGGTAAAAGGCAGAGAGATTGGCGGGATAGCAGGCAGAAATGTAGGGCGGATCGTCAACAGAGACCGGGATTTTGCAGAGAAAACGGATAAAGGAATGCCTGAAATTATTTCCCGGGGGGACGGGAATTACCTTGGCGGTGTGGCAGGCATCAATATATCGGACGGAAAAGATACCGGGATTATCGAGTCCGACGGGAAAAGATATGCGATGGCTTCCGTGGCGCTTGGCCAGGGGCAGAGCGGAACCGTGGGGGGCGTAGTCGGCGTAAATGCCGGGACGGTTCGGAAGCTTGTCTTTTCGGGAAGCGTTGCCGGGACGGAGGGCAGCCAATATGGTACGGGAGGCATTGCCGGCAGAAATAATCTTCCGGAGGCGGACAGAGCAGGTGTGATTGAGGATTGTTTTCTGTCAGGGGGCAGTGTCAGCGCTTCGGGAGCGGCGGGATTCGGCGGATTTACGGAACGCTTTGCCGGCGTTTATGTGGGCGGTATCTGCGGCATCAATCCGGAAAAGGGAACGATCAAAGGCTGCGGGCTGAAAGACGGATCAAAGGTTTCCGGGAATAACGGATATGTAGGCGGAATCACCGGGTATAATTTTGGGGAATTGATTGATAATGTTTCGGATGCGGCGAGCACGGCAACTGTTTTCAATAGTGGGGGCAGTTGTGTTATGGGAGGCATAGCCGGGTATAATGGTGCGGACGGCAGACTGGAGAATTGTGCAACGGGTAAGTGGACTGTGAATAACCGGATGACGGGCGGCGCGGAAAAATTCCCGACCGGCGGCGTAATCGGCTGCAACCAGTCGGTCAATGATCAGAAAGGGCTGATCAACCGTGCGGCGGTGTCCGGGGACTGGATGACCGGGGGAATTATCGGGCTGCAGCAGACGGAACGGCGTGGCGGCTTTACGATAGAAGGCTGTGAAAATCATGGGGAGATTACCGGGAGAATCCGTACTGCCGGCGGCATTATTTCAGACTGGCGTTATCAGAACGGCAGAGTGCGGGAATGTATTAATTATGGAAAAATTTCTATTGAAGCAGGTGACGGCAGGAATGGCGCCGGCGGTATTATAGGGACCGGATGGTGGGGAGGAGAAGTTTCCATTACCATTGAAAGATGCGGTAATGAAGGAGAGATTTTTCATCACACGTCAGGAAACAAGGACCAGGGAAAAGCGGCAGGTATTTTTGGGGCTTATAACAGTAACAGCGCCCCGTTAACACTGACAATCATGGATTGTTATAATGCAGGCGTTATACAGAATACGGGTGCAAATTCAAGTGCCGGCATTTTCGGAGGGAACGAAAGTGCGGGGACCATCCATGCAAGGATCGTTCGCTGCATTAACTATGGGAAGGGAACAAACTCGGGCAAAACATTTGCAGGTATTGCATATAACAAGGCAAGCAATACGACATGGAAAATAGATCAGTGCCTGAATATCGGTGAGTGCAGTGATAAACAAAATCCGATCATTCTGCCTGCCGGCACATGTACCGGTGAAAACTATTATTTTTCCAATCCCGCGACAGGCGCTTTTACGGCAACATCCAATCAGGCGCAACGGGTAGCAAGAAGGCAGGGAAACTCCTTTAAGGCAGAGAATTCTGCAAGGTTTGACACAACTACCCAGCGTTTATACTTTAGCGGGAATACCGACAAATATCTACAGTTTCAAAATGTAACAGGATCTGCCGCAAGTATTGCGGATTTAAAAAAGAATTTCAGCGCGCCGAATCAGACATATGCGCTGCTGCTCTACGGCAGGGATAATGTAACTAAACTGAACCCGCCCACATCGGTTGTACTGAGTGAAGAGGGAGGGATTTATACCGTAAGTTATGAGGCTGATCAGGATACGGCGTTTTGTACGGAATCTTATGAACTGGTAATTTACGGAGAGAAAGAAAACGGAGATAAGACAGAGCTTAAAAGAGAACAGATAACCGATACCAGTAAAAATACATGGAAAATCAGTGAAGGGGAACTGTTTGGAGCGGATAAAATAAGTTATGTGGAAATATGGGCTGAAATGCAGGCAAAAACCAGTGCAAAAACCAGTAGTGGTACGAAGATTGCTGATTCTGATTGGAAAAAGTCCGATCCGCTTGCGATAAAGAGTAAACTTCCGATGCCTGAGATTTGTTTTGAGGTGGTTAAGGGAAATGATACGAATCGTCTTTCTGGTTACTGGGTGCTGAATAATGCGGGAGATTATGCTTCTTACAACAATTGGGAAGTTGTTATAGAGGGTGCCGGCAACATCGGGGGAAATCTTCATGCCGGCAGGGTAAAGTCCGGGCTGTGTGATTACGGAACACAATATAAAACGATCACAGCATATGCATATACTCCCGACGGAAGCAGCAGAAGATCGGATGATTTTAACGAATTATTCAGACTGTTCAGTGAAAACGCAACGTTGAAAGCGGAACGTGTCAATAATGATAACGGTGAATTGATCGGACTGAAAGCCGGAGAATTGAGCTATAAATTCCGCATGAGGCAGGCAAAGAGCAATTATGACCATATTACATACCGGGCAGATTTTCTGTTAAACGGAACGGAGATGGGCTATGGCATAGTGGAACTGCCTTTGGAGCAGGGGCAGGCGGATTGTACGATAGACCTCTCCGCACTGACACAGGATCAGATAAGGCAAATCATAGACGGAATCAATAACGGTTCACCCAGGGTAGAGATCCGCTATTATCCGCTGGAACTTGATTCTGTTAAATATTATACGACAAACGCGGATGGAACCATAAGTCGGACGGTTTTGGAAGCGGGAAACGGCGCTTTTCAAAACAGCCTGACATACTTTGACTTAAGCGGTCTAAAGGATAAATACCGGATGCATCCGGTGCCGGTGCCGGGAAGTACGATCGAAATGAACGATACTGACGGAACCATAACTTATAGGCTGCATTGGGATGCGGCGGCTGATATCGGAGGGAGTTATAATGCCGCCCATTACCAAAATGCAAGATATAAGATCACGGTAACGGGAAAAGATACGCTGGCAAATACTCAGGTTGTACTGTACCAGCAAGAAGTGACTGCGGCGGGAGAGAGAGACAGAACCGTATTGCTGACAGAGGATAACTGGAAATATCAGGAACTCCTGTTGACGGTGGAACGGATTGGAAGTACGGGAAATCCGGGCTATATCGGGGCGGTATCGGAGAAGACATATCCGATACCAATGCGTCTGAATGCCGTGCCGAAACCTACGGCAAATCTGCCGGATCAAAATAACCTGATCTATCAGGTGAACTGGCTGCCCTCCGTGGAGAAAGATGCGGCAAAAGGCTATCGGATTCTTATAAAAGGCAAAAATAAGGATGGGACGGCGATACCGGAAACATCGGTTGATGTGGACGGAGTGGATACGACGGGTATCGAGATAGATTTAACAAAATATCCTGTCCTTGATAATGCGGAGACAATAGAATTTTCGATTGTTGTATTGAGCGGGGATTCCTCAAAATATCTGGATTCCAGACCAAGTCCGGGCGTTGTCTGCGAGATACCTGAGAGACTGCCTGAGCCGGAAGGGAAGAGGACGCTTCTGCTGGAAGGAACGGAGGTTGATGAGAATATTCCTTTAGAGACAGAAAAGTTTGCGCAGTTTGAACTGAAACAGACGGATCAAAATGCGTCTGCGGAGGATGCGGTCTATGAAGTGGAATATTTTATTACGGACGCGGATGAAATACCGGCGGACTGGGATAAAAAAACGGGAGCAATGCCGGAGCAGGATGAGGAGAATGGAATTTATATCAGCACCGGTCCGGTCAGGATGACGGGTAATTTACAGGAGGCGTCTTATCTGCTGCAGGATTTGGATGCGGATCAGGCGGGCAGGAGGCTCTGGTTTAGAATCCGGGGCGTCTCCAATAATAAGGTCAGCTCGATCTGGACGGTATGGGAGAGCCTGAAACTGCCGAAGGCAACGCTGAAAACGGTAGAAATGGAAGAACAGGCGGCGGAAAACAAGTGGTCCTATACCATAACGCAGAACGGAGTAACTTCCGGAGACAGCCATGAAGTGTCCATCAATCAGCCGAAGCTGCGGTTTGGTATTGTGGACTTTGCGGCAGGCTATGAGGTTCGGCTGAAAGAGGCTGACAGAACGGTGGAAAAAGAGGACGGAACACAGGAAGTTATAACGGGAGGAGAGCATGCTTATACCCTGCATGAAAATCCGGATGCGGATGATGACATGCCGCTGGTTCTGATGGAGGGCTCTTCAACGCTGACGCCTGAAGCAATCGATACGGATGCTGATATAACGACTTATGCCTTCGCCCTGTATGATATCGGGCACACGTTCCGGGTGGAAAGCAGCGGAACAACGTATATCTATGAAATTACAACAACGGCGAAGCTGTTTTACAGTGTAAAAGACGGAGAGGTTCAGGAAATCTGGCTGGAACTGCCGGAAGGAATGTGTCTTGACAGTGAGGGCAATGAGATCGGAAACAGGGAGTTTGTGGCTACCGCAGCGGTGGATGTTACGGTAATACCGCCGGTGGCGCCGGATGATGATCCGGATGATCCCAGATATGTTGTGGAAAATCTGATCAGATGGCAGAGAGTGGAAGATCCGGATGATCCGTCAAAGAACACTACTGAAATAAAGGAAATAAAGGTGTCGGAAGCGGCGCACAGTATAAGAGCGGTACAGGGATATTTCCTGGAAGAGGTGGATGCGGAAGAAGCCGGTGAGGATTTGCCGGAATTGTTCAGAGTGGAACAGATGCAGATAAAAGAACCGGAGAGTGCCGAAGATTTGGATGAAACAGAAAAGCCGGAAGACGAAACCGGGGAGGAGGAATCTGCGGCCGGAGAAAATGATGCGGATGTGTCCGGCAATGATATCAGGCGGGAGACCGGGGATAAACAGGGAAAAGAGCAGTAAAACAGGGAAAGGGGGAGAGCTGTGAATAACAGAAAAAATCAGGGTTATACGATGATCATCGTTATGTGTCTTATGTTTTTATTTATGGCACTTGCTCTCTCCATGCTTTTTTCCTCCGCGGTACTTCTCGCAAGGGCTGAACGGGCGGCGGCGCAGAAACAGAGCAGAGCGTCTGCGGTATCTTTTGCGGAGTGGATGGACGGGGAGCTGGCAAAGGAGGCGGAAGGGGCGGACCTTATCAGTGATCATATTAAAAAGAGGTTTGATGAGAAAAGCTGGCCTGCTTTTACCGGGGATTTTGAACATGAAGCGGAGGTGGCAATCCTGACATTTACTCCGGATATATCGGGAACTTCGGCGGTGGAAGAGTTAGGAGAACTGGAAGTTAAAATGTACTGGGAGACAGAGGACGGCAGCACAGATCCGGAAGATCCGCAGGTGGATCTGGTCGTGACGGTAAAGGCGGTGGTGCGGGAAGAGAAATTTCTGGTGACAACACGGTATTCCAAAAAACTGGAGCAGGCGGAAGGAGAAGAAGAGCCGATCTGGAACGGGGCATGGTATGTAAGGGGGCGTGAATGATGAGAAATCAAAAAGGAACTTCTCTGGTATCTGTGATCGTGTCTTTTGCGGTGCTGATGATCGTGCTGTTGCTGCTGCAGATTTCGATTACGGCATCGGGGCGGTATGCGGCGCGGGCTGATGAAGTCTGGCAGAAGGCGGTGGATGCGGAAAATAAGTACGTCAACGGTGACGGTTCTAAAAAAGCAGATATGGGGCTCACCATGAAATCCGATAAGGGGAATACGGAATTTTGGGGAAGCATGGAAATATGGAAGACGGATGATGGGGAGGCGGATATTTATTATATCAAGAATTAATCAGGAGGCAGCGGGAAAGGAGGTGAGGACAGATACGAAAAGGAAAACAGACAGCAGAGGGATGACACTCGTGGAAATGGTAGTTACCTTTGCGGTGGCCGCAATTTTTATGGCGGCAGCGGCAGCGCTGGTACTTCCGGCAACAAAGATGACGTTACGCATAAAAGGGATGAACCGGGTGCATGATGATGCCGCTATTATTATGGAAACCATTGTGAATGAATTGAGCTATGCAGATGGCTATATAGGAGAAGATGGATCGGCACAGGTACCGGCGATAACGCTCAAAGAACCATTTGCCGGGGAAACGGGTGATCCATATAATGGCTATTACCAGAAGGCGGAATACAGTGATAAAGGCGGCAATCCCGCAATAATACGCACAGGAGCGGAGGATGACGGTGAAAGTAAAGACCGGCTCCAGATCATCTATGCGGCGATAGGTTCAGCAGAGGATGAGGAAGGTATTGTCCGCGAGGAGATCAAATGGGAATACGGAAAAGGACTGTATCGGGATAACCGGATTCGGCTGGGATTTCAGAAAAAGGCGGATGCGGCAGGGAATAAGGAGAAAAATATTATTACCATCCAGCTTACGGTGACAGATCCGGTCTCGGGTTACTCCTATACACAAAAGTCAGATGTACGCTGTATGAACGTTACGGCAGACAGAATAAAAGAGGATTGATATATTATCATCCCGACAGCTTAGGAAATTCACCACAGGTGGTTTCAACATACACATAAACAAATTTTACAAAGGGGCAGGCGAGACCTGCGCGAAAGGAGAGAATGAATGATTCAGAAATTAAGAGACAGACTCACAAACGGGAAAAAGGATAACAAGGGTTTTACGCTGGTGGAATTGATTGTTGTGATTGTTATTTTGGCAATTTTGGCGGCGATTTTGATTCCGGGATTATTAAAATGGATTGATAAGGCGAAAGAAGAGCAATATGCATTAGAGGCAAGAAATATCTATTTAGCTGCTCAATCAGAAGTAGCTGCAGAATATGCAGCGGATAGTACAGCGACACCTCCGGCTATGTCTGATGATGCTGCAAAAACCAGGATTAGCACTTTGGCTGGAGTAACAGTGAATAGCATTACTGTTACTTATAAGACTGGCACTTGGGATATTGATACTATAGTAACAGAATTTAAGTCTTCTGATGGGAAGACTGTTACAGGGACTATGGCAGCTAATAAAACTTGGACATTTGCTTGATAGTATAGTTATTGTCATATGCTCTGACAGATTTTTTACACCAATTTTAGCAGGTCTGCTTTTTATGACATAAACAGCAGACCTGCCCCCCAGAGAGGGGAAGAGTTTTTGGGGTATAGAAATTAAATATGTTTAATGTTTCCTGAAAAGATTTTTCCAGTTTGGAAATACTTTGAAGAAATTACTGCGATGCTTAGCAGAAAGGGCCTTTTCCAGTTCAGCGATGTAT